>CAZLYE010000116.1:0-3772 GCA_964562865.1 uncultured Binatia bacterium (SeqCode)
GAGGTCGCGACGGAGTTGATGAAGGGCGCGTCGGGCGACCCGATGATCTGGTCGAAGCTGTGGTTCTCCATCCAGATCCACACGACGTGGGCCCACCGCCGGGGATGCCGGGGCTGCGTGCCGCAGAACGCACCTGTCGCGGACTGGGCCCGGACCGGAGCGGGCCCAGCGAGCGCGAGCGCCGACAGCACGAGGAGGGCCGCGAGGAGCTTCTTCATGGGGCGGAAGGCTCTCCCACCTCCGACGGCCCTGTCAAGCAAATGTCGCACGTCACGCCGGCTCCTGCTGCGTCATGCAGTGGAGCGTTCCGAGTCCCCAGACGAGGTCGACGGCGTGGACGCCGACCACGCGCCGCGAGGGGAACAGGCGCGCGAGCGTGGCGAGCGCCTCCCGGTCGGCGGGGTCGTTGAAGGTCGGGACCAGGACCGCGGCGTTTCCGACGTGGAAGTTGGCGTAGCTCGCGGGCAGGCGCTGCCCGTCGAAGACGAGCGGCGCGGGCATGGGAAGCGTCACCACCCGGAGCGGTGTGCCGTCCTGGTCCGTCATGCGAGCGAGGCGCTCGCGGTTCTCGCGGAGCGGCTCGTAGTTCGCGTCGCCCGGATCGTCCTCGACGACGAGCACGACGGTCGACGGATCGACGAAGCGTGCGAGGTCGTCGACGTGCCCGTGGGTGTCGTCGCCCGCGATCCCGCGGCCGAGCCAGAGCACCTTCCGGACGCCGAGGTGCTCGTGGAGGACGCGCTCGAGGTCCGCTCGCGCCATGCCCGGGTTCCGCGCCTGCTCGGTCCCGAGGAGGCACTCCTCGGTGGTGAGGAGCGTCCCGCGCCCGTTCACGTCGATGCTGCCGCCCTCGAGGACGACGTCGAGCTTCCACTGCCGGCGACCCAGACGCGCCGCGAGGCGGTCCGGCACGGCGTTGTCGCGCTTCCAGTTCGGGTACTTCGCCCAGCCGTTGAAGCGCCAGTTGGTGAGCGCGACGTCGCCGTCGTCGCGGCGGACGAAGAGGGGACAGAAGTCGCGGGTCCACGAGCGATCGGTCGGGATGCGGAAGAAGTCGACGCGGCCGAGGTCGGCTCCGACGCGCCCGAGCAGGCGGCGGGCGCTCCGCTCGGCGGCCGCGTCGGCGACGAGGATGCGGACGCGCTCCCCGGGCGTCAGGTGGCGGACGACCTCGCCGTACACCCACGGGATGGCGGCGAACTTCCCCGGCCAGTCGCGCCGCTCGTGCGGCCAGGCGAGCCACGTCGCCGCGTGCGGCTCCCATTCGGCCGGCATGCGGTAGCCGAGCGCCGCGGGCGTGGGGACGGGGCTCACTCGTCGAGGAGACGCTTCGTGATCGACGCGTAGGCGTCGATGCGGCGGTCGCGGAGGAAGGGCCAGTTCCGCCGCACGTCCTCCTGGTGCGCCAGGTCGCACTCGACGACGAGGATCTCCTCGTCGCCGCGGGATGCCTCCCGGAGCACGACGCCGAACGGGTCGCAGACGAACGAGGCGCCCCAGAACTCGATCCCGCCGTCGGCCGGGCCCTCGTGCCCGACGCGGTTAACCGCCGCGACGTAGACGCCGTTCGCGATCGCGTGCGCGCGCTGCATCGTCTGCCAGGCGGAGACCTGCGCCTCGCCGTACTCGGCCTTCTCCCGCGGGTGCCAGCCGATCGCGGTCGGGTAGAAGAGGACGTTCGCACCGGCGAGCGCCGTTAGCCGTGCAGCCTCGGGGTACCACTGGTCCCAGCAGACGAGCGCGCCGATCCGCCCGCACGCGGTGTCGAAGGCGCGGAAGCCGAGGTCGCCCGGTGTGAAGTAGAACTTCTCGTAGAAGAGCGGATCGTCGGGGATGTGCATCTTCCGGTAGAGGCCGCGGAGCTCGCCGCCCGCGTCGAGGATGGCGGCGGTGTTGTGGTAGACCCCGGCCGCGCGCCGCTCGAAGACGGGCGCGATGACGACGACGCCGAGCTCGCGCGCGACGCGGGCGAGCGCCTCGGTGGTGGGCCCGGGGACGGGCTCGGCCAGCGCGAACGCCCCGTGGTCCTCGCGCTGCGGGAAGTACCGGGACCGGAACAGCTCCGGCAGGCAGACGACGCGCGCGCCGTCGCGGGCCGCCTCGCGCACGCGCGCGATCGCCGTGTCGAGGTTCGCCGCGGGATCGTCCGCGCAGCGCATCTGCACGAGGCCGATCCGGAAGCGGGCGGGCGGTGGCATCGGCGCGAGGGTGCCGATCGGGTTCGCGGCTGTCAACGGAGGACCACCGGGGCGACGGCCGGGATCACCGGCGGCACTCAGCGCAGCAGCTCGTACGTGCCGCCCCGCTCGAGCGCGCGCCGGTACGCCGGGCGCGCGTGGACGCGGTCGAGGAACGCCGCGAGCTTCGGCCGGCTCCCGTCGAGCCCGGCCCGCGCGGCGGCCGCCTCGAGCGGGAAGCTCATCTGGATGTCGGCCGCCGTGAACTCGTTGCCCGCGAACCAGCCGCTCGGGCCGAGCTCGCGCTCCATGTAGTCGAGGTGCAGCCGGATCTGCGGCTCGATGAACGACGTCATCGCGCGGCCGACGATCGCGCGGGCCACCGGGCGGACGAAGAACGGCATCGGCGCGCTCTCCACCCGGTCGAAGACGAGCTTCAGGAGGAGCGGCGGCATGGCCGAGCCCTCGGCGTAGTGGAGCCAGTAGGTGTAGCGGAGCCGTTCGGGCGTCCCGGCCGGCGGCGCGAGACGGCCCGCACCGTACCGCCCGACCAGATACTCGACGATCGCCCCCGACTCCGCGAGCATGACCTCGCCGTCGGTCACGACGGGCGACTTGCCGAGCGGATGGACGGCGCGGAGCGTGGCGGGCGCGAGCATGGTCGCCGGGTCGCGCTCGTAGCGCTTCACCTCGTACGCGACGCCGAGCTCCTCGAGCAGCCAGAGGACGCGCTGCGAGCGCGAGTTGTTCAGGTGGTGGACGACGACCATGACGGCGCGGACGGACTATAGGAGGGCGGCGGGCGCCGGCACAACCCGCCGCACCCCTGGCATCGGCTCGGCGCCTCGGACTAGAGTGCCGCCCGGAGGTCGACGCCGATGGATCTCTCCTACACCGCCGAGGAAGAGGCCTTCCGCGCCCGTGTGCGCGGGTGGCTCAAGGACAACGTCCCGCCGTCCGGATCGGTCAAGACCCTCGACGAGCTGCGCGGGTGGCAGCGGAAGCTCCACGCCGCCGGGTTCCTCGGCGCGGCGTGGCCGAAGGAGTACGGCGGGGCCGGGCTCACGGAGATGCAGCAGGCGATCCTCAACGAGGAGCTCGCGCGCGCCCGCGCGCCGCAGGTCGTGAACGCCATGGCGATCTGGTGGGTCGGTCCGGCGATCATGCGCTACGGCACCGACGAGCAGAAGAAGCGCTTCATCTCCAAGATCCTCACCGCGGACGAGATCTGGGCGACCGGCTACTCCGAGCCGTCGTCGGGCTCGGACATGGCCGCGGCGAAGACGCGCGCGGAGCGGCAGGGCGACTTCTACGTCGTGAACGGCCAGAAGATCTGGACCACCTACGCGCACATCTCCGACTGGTTCTTCGTGCTCGTGCGGACGTCGACCGAGGGCGCCAAGTGGGCCGGCCTCTCGCTCCTGCTGATGGACCTGCGGAGCCCGGGCATCGAGATCCGTCCGATCCGCCAGATCGACGGCGGTTCGGAGTTCAACGAGGTGTTCATGACCGACGTGAAGGTCCCGGTCGCGAACCTCCTCGGCAAGGAGGGGCAGGGCTGGGAGGTCGTCTCGAGCGCGCTCATCAACGAGCGC
>CAZLYE010000117.1:0-8718 GCA_964562865.1 uncultured Binatia bacterium (SeqCode)
GTCGAGATCGTGCGACAGGATCTGCGCGAAGCGGGTGCCCGCGGCGCCACCTCCGTCCCCGCCGAGGTTCTTGAGCGGCACGATGGCGATGGGGAACGACTGGCTCCCCGGTCCGAAGATCGAGACGCGCGCGACGCCCCATGACGAGGAGGACCACGCGAGCGACCACATGACGAAGGCGATCCGGGCGACGGCGCTTCTCATGGATCCACCTAGCCTCCCTGTTCCTCCGAGTGGAGGTCCACGATGACCTCGCTGAACTCCTTCAGGTAGCGGGCGGGCGGCGGCGGCAGCGGGTTCGCCTGCTGCACCGCGCGGAGCACCGAGCCGTCGTACGCCGCGTCGCCCGACGACTGCTGTATCTTGACGTCGCTCACCTCGCCGTCGGGCGCGATGCGGAAGTAGACGTACGCGACGAGCCCCGAGCGTCGCACGACGCTCGTCCAGCGCGAGCGGATGACGTCGCGGATGCGCTGGTTGTAGGTCACGTACTCGAGACCGACGACCTCGCCGCCCCCGCCCGTGCCGGATCCGCCGGTGCCGATCCGCCCCGCCGCGGTGTCGCTTCCTCCGAGCCCACCAGCGGTGCGTGCTCGCCAGCGCTCCGCTGCTGCGGCGTACGCGTCGCTCGGCGGCGACGCCTCCTCCGCCGGGGCCGGATGCGCGGGCGCCACGGCGGTGCTCGCCGGCTTCGGCGGCGCGGGCGGCGGCGGAGGCTTCGCCTCGGGCTTGGCGGCGACGGGCTTCGGAGGCTCCGGCTTCGGCGTCACCGGCTTCGCGGGCTGCGCCTTCGGGGGCTCCGGCTTCGGCTCGGGCTTCGGTTCGGGCTTCGGCTCCAGCTTGGGTTCCGGTTTCGGCTCGGGCTTGGGAGGCTCGACCTTCTGCGTCTGGAGGGGCTCGGGCTCCGGCTGCTTCGGCTCGGGTACGACCTCCGCCGGTTTCGGGGGCTCCGGCACCGCGGGCTTCTCCGTCTTCGCCTCAACTTCCGGCGGCGGCTCCGGCTTCTGCTCGGGCTTCGTCTCGGGCGGCGCCACCGTCGCTTCGGGCGCCTCGGGCTTCGGCGCGGGCGGCTGCACCGGTGCGCCGGCCGGCTCGAGCACCGGCGCTCCCGGTGGCACGCGCCCGCCGAGCGCGCTCGGATCCGTCAGCTCGACCGTGTAGGCGACGAGCGGCAGCGGGGGACCGGAGCCCCGACCGGTCAAGACGATCAGCGCTGCGATCACGAGCGCATGCGCGAGCGCCGAGACGCCGAGCATGCGGCCAAAGCGATCGTCCCACTCGGGCGCGAGCCGGAGCGGACGGGGCGCCGCCATGGCTAGTGCCGCCGCTCGGGTGGCGGCTCGGTCACGAGGCCGACCCGCACCAGTCCGGCGTCGCGCACCGCGCCCATCACGCGCATCACGTCACCGTACGGCACCGCTCGGTCGGCGCGGACGTAGAGCTGGCGGTCGGGACGGGCCGCGGCAATCGCCCGGAGCTTGGTCGTGAGCTGCTCGGGCGTCATGGCGGTGTCGTTCAGGTAGAGCTGCCCCGCCTTGCCGACGTTCACGACCAGCTGCTCCTCCTGGCCGGCGAGCGGCCCGGCCGCGACCTTCGGCAGCTCGACCGAGACGCCCTGCTGCAGGATTGGAGCGGTCACCATGAAGATGATGAGGAGGACGAGCATCACGTCGACGAGCGGCGTGACGTTGATCTGCGAGATCGCTTCGCTGGAGGACGGTCCCGGTTCGAAGGTCATGGGCGTGACGTCTCCTCACTTGAGGAAATGACGTTCCGCGATGTTCAGAAATTCGGACGCGAAGGTGTCCATCTCGGCGCTGAGCACGCGGACCTGGCGCGCGAAGCGGTTGTACATGACGACGGCGGGGATGGCGGCGGCGAGCCCGACGGCGGTCGCGATCAGCGCCTCCGCGATGCCGGGCGCCACGGCCTGGATGCTGGAGGACGTCGTGACCGACAGGCCGCGGAACGCCGTCATGATCCCCCACCCCGTCCCGAAGAGTCCGATGAAGGGCGCGGTGCTCGCCGTCGTCGCGAGGAAGGTGAGGCCGCGCTCGAGCCGCGTCACCTCCTGCGTCCGCGCGCGCACCATCGCGCGCTGCACGTTCTCGATGCCGCCGAACTCCTCTTCCTCGCCGCCCGGGTTTCCACGCTTGGCCTTCGTGAGCCGCTGCAGCTCCTGGTAGCCGCCGCGGAAGACCTGCGCGACGGGGCTTTCCTTCAGGCCGACGCTCGCGGTCTGGATGGTGCCGAGGTTCTTCGCGTCCCAGAAGATGTCGATGAAGCGCTCGGACTGCCGGCGGGCGCGCCGCATCTCGAGGCCTTTGGCGAACGCGATGCCCCAGCAGCCGATCGAGAACGCGACCAGAATGATCAGGACGGCGCGGACCACCGGGCCCGAGCCGACGATCATGTCGAGCACGGTGTCCTGGTGGGGCGGCAGCGGCGCAACCGCCTGCGCGAGCGCCTCGCCGAGCAGAATCGTCATCATCCAAGATACGCCAACCACCGGCCCCGCCCCACGACCGCGCCGACCCTAGCGGACGCGCCCCAGAGCGTCAAATGTGAGGCGCCGCTTCACCTTGACCGATCCAAACGAACATGGAATACGCAATTTTCCCCGCTTCCACCGCGTGCGCTGACGTCGTGCGCGCGGCCCCGCACAGAAGGAGGCTCGACTCGTGGCAACGATCCGCGTGGGCATCAACGGCTTCGGCCGCATCGGCCGTAACGTCTATCGCGCCTGCCTGGAAGAGAGCGCGCTCGAGTTCGTCGCGGTGAACGACATCACCGACGCCGCGACGCTCGCGCACCTGCTGAAGTACGACTCCGTGCACGGGACGCTCCGTCGCGACGTCCGCGCGGAGAAGGAAGGCCTCACCGTCGACGGCAGGAAGGTGCGGGTCATCGCGGAGCGCGATCCCGCGAAGCTCCCGTGGAAGCAGCTCGGCGTCGACCTCGTCCTCGAGTGCAGCGGGCTCTTCACGGATCGGGACAAGGCCGCCAAGCACCTCGAGGCCGGCGCGAAGAAGGTGATCATCTCCGCTCCTGCGAAGGGCGCCGATCTCACCGTCTGCATGGGCGTCAACGACCGCGTCTACGATCCCGCGAAGCACACGATCATCTCGAACGCGTCGTGCACCACGAACTGTCTCGCGCCCATCGCCAAGGTTCTCCACGAGTCGTTCGGCATCCGCCGCGGGCTCATGACCACCGTCCACTCCTACACCAACGACCAGCGCATCCTGGACCTCCCGCACGAGGACCTTCGGCGCGCCCGCGCCGCAGCGCTCTCGATGATCCCCACCAGCACCGGTGCCGCACGCGCGATCGGCCTCGTCATTCCCGCGCTCGACGGCAGGCTCGACGGGATGGCCGTTCGCGTGCCGACCCCGAACGTCTCGCTGGTCGACCTCACCGCGGAGCTCGAGAAGCCGGCCACCGAGCAGCAGGTGAACGCGGCGATGAAGGAGGCGGCGGCGGGCCCTTTGAAGGGCATTCTCCACTACTGCGAGGAGGCGCTCGTCTCGATCGACTTCAACGGCACGCCGTACTCGTCCATCTTCGACAGCAAGCTGACGCGGGTGATGGACAAGACGTTCTGCAAGGTCCTCTCGTGGTACGACAACGAATGGGGCTTTTCGAACCGCATGCGCGACGTCGCGCTCGTGGTCGGCAAGGGGCTCCGCTAGCGCGCCCCGGTGGACGGTGAGGGCGTGCGCTCGGTCAAGGACCTCGATGTCTCGGGCAAGCGCGTCTTCGTCCGTGCCGACGTGAACGTCCCGCTCGACGCCGGTTGCGTGACCGACGCGACCCGCATCGAGGCGACGCTCCCCACGATCCGCTGGATTCTCGAGCACCGCGGCCGGGCCATCGTCGCCTCGCACCTCGGACGGCCGAAGGGGCAGCGCCGCGACGAGCTCTCGCTCCGACCCGTCGGCGAGGTGCTCGGCCGCGCGCTCGGTGTGCCCGTGCCGCTCGCGCCCGACTGCGTCGGCGAGGCGACCGAGCACCTCGTGAACGCGACACGGCCCGGGCAGGTCGTCCTCCTCGAGAACCTGCGCTTCCATCCCGAGGAGGAGAAGAACGACGATGGCTTCGCGCGTCAGCTTGCGCGTCTCGCCGACGTCTACGTGGACGACGCGTTCGGCGCCGCGCATCGCGCCCACGCCTCGACCGTCGGCATCACTCACCACGTCCGCGAGAAGGCGGCCGGCCTCCTCCTCCAGCGCGAGGTCGAGGTCCTCTCGCGCCTGCTCCGCAGCCCCGAGCGCCCGTTCGTCGCCGTGCTGGGCGGCGCGAAGGTGTCGGACAAGATCGGCGTCCTCGAGAACCTCCTCGGGCGCGTGCAGGCCTTCTGCGTCGGTGGCGCGATGGCGTACACCTTCCTCCGCGCGCAGGGGAAGCCCGTCGGCCGCTCGCGCGTCGAGGAGGACAAGGTGGCGCTCGCCGCCGAGACGCTCGCACGTGCCGCCGCCGCGCGGGTCCGGGTGCTCCTGCCGGTCGACCACCTGGCCGCGGATCGTCCAGAGGCCGGCGCGTCGACCAGTGTCGTGAGCGCCGAGAGCTTCCCGCCGGAGCTCCTCGGGGTGGACATCGGACCGGCGACCATCGCGCTCTTCGCGAGCGAGATCGCCGCCGCACGCACCGCGCTGTGGAACGGCCCGATGGGGATATTCGAGATCGACGCGTTCAGCCGAGGCACGATGGCGATCGCCGACGCGCTCGCCGCGTCGTCGGGCACCACGGTGGTCGGCGGCGGCGATTCGGTCGCCGCGCTCCGACGGGCCGGCAAGCTCGACGCCGTGACGCACGTGTCGACCGGCGGTGGCGCGTCGCTCGAGTTCCTCGAGGGCCGGGAGCTGCCCGGGCTCCGCGCGCTCGACGACGGGCCGTCGGCGACGGCGGGGACGACGACATGAGAACGCCGCTGCTGGCTGGCAACTGGAAGATGCACGGGGCCCGGAGCGAGGCGGTGGCGCTGGCCACCGCGCTGGCGGGGACGGTCGGGCACGTGCGTGGACGGGAGGTGGTGATCGCTCCGCCGTTCACGGCGCTCGAGCCGGTGCGTGCCGCGATCGCCGGGACCGACATCCGCCTCGCGGGCCAGAACGTCCACTGGGAGGCGAAGGGAGCCTACACGGGGGAGATCGCGGTCTCGATGCTCCGCGAGACGGGGTGCACGCATGTGATCGTCGGCCACTCCGAGCGCCGGCAGTACTTCGGTGAGACCAACGAGACGGTCAACCGCCGCCTTCACGCGTGCCTCGCCGGCGGGCTCGTCCCGATCGTGTGTGTCGGCGAGACGCTCGAGGAGCGCGACGCCGAGGCGACGGCGGCGGTGATCGAGCGTCAGATCGAGACCGCCTTCGCGGGCGTCGGCGCGGACCGGCTCGCGGGCTGCGTGATCGCCTACGAACCGGTGTGGGCGATCGGAACCGGACGCACGGCGACGCCGCCGCAGGCTCAGGACGTCCATCACGCGATTCGTCAGCAACTCGTGGGCCTCGGATCGCGGGCCACCGCGGAGCGGGTGCGAATCGTCTACGGCGGGAGCGTCAAGGCCGAGAACATCGATTCGCTCATGGCCGAGGCCGACATCGACGGCGCGCTCGTGGGCGGCGCCAGCCTTGACGCCGTGTCGTTCGCGCGTATCGTGCAATACGAGTAGAGGGGAGACCGATGGCAGTCCTCATCCAATACGTCGTGCCCGCGATCCACGTGCTCGCGTGCATCTTTCTGATCGTGGTGGTGCTCCTCCAGACCGGCAAGGGCGCCGACATGGGCGCCGTGTTCGGCGGCGGGAGCCAGACCCTGTTCGGATCGAGCGGCGCGGGGAACTTCCTCACCAAGCTCACGACCGGAACGGCGATCGCGTTCATGCTGACGTCGCTCATCCTCACCTGGGGCGCCAGCCGGACGCCGGTGTCGAGCCTGCTGAACCGCCTCCCCACCCCGGCCGCCGAGCCGGCGCCACCGAGCGCGGAGGCTCCGGCCGAGCAGCCCGCGCCGCCGGCCGAGGCCGCCCCCGAGGGCGGCGGCGCGCCGACGGAGCAGCCGGCGCCGACCCAGTAGCGAGGTGGCTCGACAGCTCGGGGCGGCTTTGTTAGGACGAGCGCCCGCCGAGGTCGCGCAGTGTGCGAGGATGGCGGAAATGGCAGACGCGCTAGTTTGAGGGGCTAGTGGGCTAAACACCCGTGGGGGTTCAAGTCCCCCTCCTCGCACTCATCTCGTGGCGCTTCGCCGCCTCGTGCGTCCTGCTGAAGCTCGGAGCGTCCCTGCCGCCGTCGCGCGTCACACGAGACCGCGACCCCTTGCCAGCGCGTCCATCCATCGTCTGCGCCGCGTAATCGAGCGCCGCCCTTGCGTGCGGGGGATCCGCCCCGACTACCAGCCCCGTCGTCCCTCCCGACTAGGCGACGCCGACGGCGACCGCGAGAGGCGGCGAGGAAGGCGTCGTCACGTCGGGCGTCAGGGTCGAGCATCGACATCGACCATCCCGGGGTGGAGGCACCATGCGCACGCTCTTCTCCCGTGACGCGATCCGCCGTGCTAAGACTCGGGCATGGACGACGCTCGGCCGTCGAGTTCCGCTACGCCTGCCGCGCGTTCGCCGTACGCGACGTCCTACGTCGCATTGGCAGTCATCCTCGTCGTCGCGTTCCTGGTCCGTTTCAAGGCCGTCCTGATGCTCGAGGTCGACCCCCGAACCTCGTTTGGGTACGATATGACGTTCTACGACACGGCGGCGCGATCGCTCGCGGCGGGGAAGGGCCTCCTCTGGGCTGTCGGACCGACGGCCGCATGGCCGCCCGGATATCCCGCTCTCGTGGCGCTCATCTACTCGATCTTCGGACCGAGCCTATTCGCGGCCGAAACGTCCAACGCGCTGCTCGGCACGGCGACGGTCGGCATGACGTTCCTCATCGCGCGCGAGATCGGCCGGCCGCGCGCCGGACTTCTCGCAGCGGCGATTCTCGCTCTCTTCCCGGGTCACGTCTTGTTCTCGCCTCCATTGCTGAGCGAGGCGCTCTTCGGGTTTCTCTTTTGCGTGGCACTGTGGCTGTTCCTCCGCTGGAACGGGCACCGTCAGCAGGACCTCACGCGATGGTTCGTCTTCGGCCTCCTTCTCGGCGCCGTCAGCCTCGTGCGCGGCATCGGTCTCCTGCTCGTTCCCGCGTTCGCGCTGACCTGGCTGATCGAGGGCATGCCCCTCGGACAGGTGATCAGGAACACTGCGGCCGCCGCCGTAGGCG
The DNA here is from genome assembly GCA_964562865.1 of uncultured Binatia bacterium (SeqCode). Taxonomy (GTDB): domain Bacteria; phylum Desulfobacterota; class Binatia; order DP-6; family DP-6; genus CAZLYE01. The sequence continues at coordinate 7,257 of CAZLYE010000117.1, forward strand.
TCATCGTCGCGCTCGTCCCGTGGACGGTGCGAAATCAGGTGATGCTCGGGTACCCGATCATGGTCGCGACCGACGGCCCCCACGTCCTGTGGATCGGCAATTCCCCGGTCGCGACCGGGGAACAGAGCTTCGACCAGCAAGCCTTCTGGGAGGAGCGATTCGCACAGTACCGGAAGCTTCCGGCCGCACAGCAGGAGGCGGCGATCGCGAGAGCAGAGACACGGGAGGCGCTCGGCTACATGTTCGATCACCCCAGTCGAATCGTCGCGCTCATTCCTGCGAAGGTCTACCACCTGTACAGCGGTGACCTCGGCCCACTCCCGTGGATTCGTCCGGGGCTCGCGAGGCTATTGAGCGAGGACGGGATCCGAAGACTGTCCGCCGTCATCAACGCGTACTATTTTGCCGTGCTCGCGCTCGCCGTCGTCGGCGTGCGGAACTTCGGGCCGTTCCAGGGACGCGGGGCGGTGGTACTACCGATCATCGTCGCGTGGGTGACGCTCGTTCACGCCGTCGTGTTCTTCGGTGACAACCGCTTCCACGCTCCGCTTCTGCCAATATTTTCGATCATGGCGGCTGCCGAGCTCGGACGACATCTCGAATTCGCTCGCGATCGATCATAGGCGAGACCGCGGCCCCTTCCCTCCACCACCGTCGCGTGCGAGCCTCGTCTCGTCGCGGGCCGACTGCTTGAACGGGGAGCTCCCGGGAGGGAGCCGATCCTCGAGCAACCGGTCGCTGTGACCCGATTCGTCAGTATCTTGCCATGCCACCGTCCGCGGAAGGCCCGAAAATGGGCCTCCAAAGGCGGCGGCACGCGCCGTGCATCCCTGGAGAAACGATGTCGATGCCGGAGCCGGACGCGCTGCTCGCGGGCGTGGCGATCGTCTGCGTCGTCGGCGCCGTGCTCGCGCTCCTGCTCGGTGTCAACGGACGGACGATCGCGATGGCCGTCGCGGTCGCGGTCGGCGTCGAGACGCTCTACCCGGGAGGGACGACCGGGCTGATGATCGATGCACTCCGCCCGCTCGGGCTGTTCATGCAGAGCGAGCGGGACCGCACGGCAGCCCGCGGTGCGGCTGTCGACGAAGCTGCCGACGGACACGCGACGGGCACGTCGCGCTGACCGCGACGAGCTCGTGCGCGGCCGCGGATCATCTCCGGGGCAGCCTCGAGATCCGAATCGACGGCGTCGGCAGCCGCCCGCCACCGATGCTGCGGTCCGCGTCGCCCCTCGCGCGAGCCCGGCACCAGAGCGCCCAGGGCACCGCAGGGACATAGAGAAGGACCGCCAGGATCTCGAGAGGCGACGTCTGCGGACGGTAGCCCGCGACGATCCGGAGGGCCGCCCCGACGGGCTCTCCCCTGCCGAGCCACGAGAGCCGCCCGCCCGGTAGCGGGAGGTATCCGAGCTCGCCCACGCCCTCGATCGCCGAGGCCAGCAAGCCGACGGCGACGACGA
>CAZLYE010000118.1:0-6233 GCA_964562865.1 uncultured Binatia bacterium (SeqCode)
CGTCGCCTGCGAGCGTGCGTTCCTGCCCGACGGACCCCGGGCCGAGTGGCCGCGCACGCTCCGCTCGTTCGAGCACGACCGTCCGGTGCGCGACTTCGACGTGGTGGCCTTCTCGATCTCGTTCGAGGCCGACTACCTCCACGTGCTCGACTGCCTGGCGCTCGCCGGCATCCCGGTCTGGCGTGCGGAACGCGGCGACGGCGGCCCGCTCGTCGTCGCCGGCGGCCCCGCGACCTTCCTCAATCCCGAGCCGCTCGCGGAATTCGTCGACCTCTTCCTCATCGGCGAGGCCGAGGAGATGCTCCCCGAGTTCGTCGCGCGCGCGACCGCCGGTCCCGCCGGTCGCGACGCCCTCCTCGAGCGCGCGGAGGAGGTGCGTGGCGCATACCGGCCCGACCGCTGGGTCCCCGGCTACGACGCGGGCGGCGCCCTGGTCGCGTTCGACCACCGCGGGCCGGGGGGCGGTCGCGTCGAGCGACGCTTCGTCGCGGACCTCGACCGCTTCGACACGAACTCCGAGGTCCTGACAGCCGAGTCCGTCTTCGGCGACATGTACCTGGTCGAGGCGAGCCGCGGCTGCGAGTGGGGCTGCCGGTTCTGCGCCGCGGGTTTCATGTACCGGCCCGTCCGCTACCGGAGCCCGGATGCGCTCCGCGCGAGCATCGCGCGCGGCCTCGCGGAACGCTCGACGATCGGGCTCGTCGGCGCGGAGATGGCGAGCCTCCCGGGCGTCGCGACGATCTGCCAGGAGGTCACCGCGCGCGGCGGGCGCGCCTCGCCCTCGTCGCTCAAGGCCGATCTGATCACGCCCGAGCTGGCGCGCGCCCTCGGCGCGGGCGGCAACCGGTCGGTGACGGTCGCGCCGGAAGCGGGCTCGGAGCGCATGCGTCGGGTGATCAACAAGAACCTGACCGAGGCGGAGATCCTCCGGGCCGCGGACTGGCTCGTCGGGGGCGGGGTCGACGCGCTCAAGCTCTACGTGATGGTCGGTCTCCCGACCGAGACGGCCGAGGACGTCGACGCGATCGTCGACCTCGCCCGGCGCGTCCGCGAGCGCCTGCTCGTCGGCGGACGCGCGCGCGTGGGACGCGTGCTCGTCTCGATCAACCCCTTCGTGCCGAAGCCCTGGACGCCCTTCCAGTGGGAGCCGATGGAGGCGATCCCGTCGCTCCGGCGGAAGCTCGCGCACCTCCGCCGGGCGCTCGGCGCGATCCCGTCGGTCGAGGTCGAGACCGAGAGCCCGCGGGAGGCCTATCTCCAGACGCTCCTCTCGCGCGGCGACCGCCGGACGGGCGCGATCCTCGCGCGCCTCCACGAGCGGCCCGACGCCTGGTGGCCCACCCTGAAGGCCCTCCGCGGCGGCGCGGACGGCGTCGACCCGGACCGCTTCGTCCACCGCGCGTGGGCGCTCGACGCGCTCCTGCCGTGGGACTTCATCGACCACTCGGTCGACAAGCGCTACCTCCTCGCCGAGCGGCGCAAGGCGTTCGTCGAGCTCCAGACCCCGCCCTGCGACACGGCCACGTGCCACACCTGCGGCGCGTGTTGAGGCCTCGGTGATCCTCGGGATCGGCCTCGACGTCTGCGAGGTCGGCCGGATGCGGCAGGCGCTCGAGGCGGCGTCGGGCGCGCGCTTCCGGGCGCGGGTCTTCACGGAGGCCGAGCGCGAGTACTGCGAGGCGCGCCGCCGCGGCCGCTTCGCGAGCTACGCGGCGCGCTTCGCGGCGAAGGAGGCCGCGATGAAGGCGCTCGGCACGGGGTGGGCGCGGGGCGTGCGCTGGCACGATTTCGAGGTCGTGCGCGGGGAGGGCGGCGCGCCGCGGCTCGTCCTGCACGGCCGGGCGGCGGCGCTCGCCCGTCGCCGCGGGATGGTCAACTGGCTCCTCGCGCTCACGCACACGGACGAGAGCGCGGTCGCGTCGGTCGTCGTCGACGACGGCGCGTCGCTCAGACGAGGGCGCGCGGGGCGCCGCCGGCGCCCGAGCGCCGGGGCAGCACGATCAGCACGGCCACGGCCCAGAGCCCGGCGATGAGGCCGAGGGCGGTCCAGACGTTTCGGGGGTAGCCGTTGTTGTACGCGAAGAGCCGGCAGAGGATCGCGTCGCACACGTGGAGCCCGAGCGCCGTCCCGAGGAGCGCCGGCAGCGGCAGGTCGGGCGCGACGAAGGCGAGCCCGCTCAGGTACGAGACCACCGTCGCGAACGTCATCTCCACCTCCCCGCGATTGACCCTGCGCGCGGCCGCTCCCTATACTCCGCCGGCCGCGTGAACCAGGAGGACGCGCACATCCTGAAGCGCCTGTACGGCTTCGGCGAGGAGAAGCTCGCTCGCTTCGCCGAGGAGCTGCTCTCGAACCCGCGCGTGGCCGACGCGTTCTCCGCCGCGCTCCGGAAGGCCTTCGAGACGAAGGGGCGGGTCGACCGGAACATGCAGCTCCTGCTCGGTCTCCTGAACCTGCCGTCGCGCGGAGACCTCACACGCCTCGTCACCAAGATCGAGGCGATCCAGGGGAGCCTCGTCAACCTGAACCTCAAGGTCGACCGCCTCCTCGCGACGCAGGTCGGGCGCCGTCGCCGCGCGGGTGGCAGACCCGCCGACCCCCTGGACGAGGACGAGGAGGAGTAGGCGCGCTCACACACCGACGCCGCTCGCCGGCGCCGGCGTGGCGGCGCGCTCCGGGAAGAGGTGTCGGGCGACGGTCGCGAGATCCGCGAGCGAGCCCGGGTCGCCGGACAGGAGCGGCACCTCGGCGACGATCGCCGCGCCCGCCGAGGCGACGAGCGGCGCGAGCGTCGCCTCCTGCCGCGCCGCGAGCGCGCGGAGATCGGCGTAGCCCCGCGCGAGACGGGCGGCGAGCGGCGGCGAGACGCCGGCCGGATGGCCCGGATCAGCGGCGTCGCGCCCGTAGAGCGCGCGCGGCACGGCGCGGTTGACGACGATCCCGTCGATGCGGAGGCCGATGCCGGCGAGCGCGCGCGCGAGCGCCTCGGTCTCGGCGACGAGCCGGGGCTCGGGCGCCGTCACGAGTACCGGCGCCGTCCCCTCGCTCCGCAAGAGTGCGCCGACGGCCTCCACGCGCGCCCGCAGCGCGACGGTGAACACCTCGATCACGCGGACGAAGTCGCCGACCTCGCGCACGAGCCCGAGGCCCGTGAAGCGCTCGAGCCCGCGCAGCACCGCCGCGAGCACCATGTGGGCGAGGCGCGATCCCGCGGCCGGCAGGATGCTCGTCGGGTCCTTCAGGATCGCGAACGCGCGCGAGTCGAGCAGGTTGGCGAGCCGCCGGGGCGCGTCGAGGAAGTCGACGGCGTGCCGCGCCGGCGGCGTGTCGACGACGAGCAGGTCGTAGCCGCCCTCCGCCGCCAGCCGGTACACCTGCTCGACGGCCATGTACTCGGCGGTCCCGGCGAGTGTGCCCGAGAGGTTCTGGTAGAGGCGGTTCTCGAGTACCGCGCGCGCCTGCTCGGGCGTGGGCGCGAGCGCGACGACGAGCTCGTCGAAGGTCCGCTTCACGTCGAGCAGGAGCGCGTCGAGGTGCGCGGTGCGCGCACCGATCGAGGCGAGCGGGACGCGCCGCGGCCGCGCGCCGAGCGCACCGAGCCCGAGCGCGTCCTTCAGGCGGTGCGACGGGTCGACCGTGAGGACGGCCGTCTTCCGTCCGCGCCGCGCCCCCTCGACCGCCAGTGCCGCCGCGGTGGTCGTCTTCCCGACGCCGCCGCTGCCGACGCAGAGGATGATGCGCTTCGTCTCGAGCGCGGTGGCGAGTGTGCTCATGCCGCCAGGCCCGCGAACGCGGCGAGCTCGGCGGCGAGCTCCGCGACGCCGGCGCGTGCGTCCATCGCGTCGAAGAGAAACGGCAGGCGCACGGGGGCGGCGCCGAGCGCCCGCCGGAGCGCGGCGACCTGCGCCTCGGCCTGCCGCCGGCGCTCCAGGTGGAAGCGCGCGGCCCCCAGGTACGGATGCGGCCCGCACGCGGCCTCCAGGCGGTCGAGCGCCTCCGCGTCGTCCCCCGCGAAGCGCCGCGGCGGGAGCGCGTTCACGATCACGGGCGCGACCGCCAGCCGGAGCCGCTGCGTGAGCTCGCGGTGCAGCTCCACGGTCTCGCGCACCGCGAGCTCCTCGGCGGTGGTCACGACACAGACGAGCGTCGCGGCGGGATCCACGAGGAGGCGGTCGATCCGGGCGAGCAGCTCGGCGACGGGCCCGAGGCGGGCGAGCGCACCGAGCGTGCGGGGCGCGGAGAGGAGCGGGAGCGAGTGTCCCGACGCCGGCGCGTCGACGAGGATGAGGTCGTGCACGGGCCGGCCGAGCCGCCGGGCCTCCACCCAGCCGAGCAGGCGGTGGAGGACGAGGAACTCGGGCAGACCGGGGGCCGCCGCGGCGAGCACCTGGAACGACGTGCTCTCGAGGAGCCGGCGCGCGAGCATGCGGAAGCGCAGCACCCCTTCGACGAAGTCGCGCAGCGCCTCCTCCGGCTCGATCGTCGCCGCCGCGAGGCCGGGCGCGACGCGCGTCGGCGCGCCGCCGAGCTCGCCCGCGCCGAGGAGCGCACCGAGCGGGCCGCGCCCCACCTCCACCGCGAGGACGCGCCGGCCGGCCTCGGCGGCCGCGCGCGCGAGCGCCGCGGTGACCGTCGTCTTTCCGACGCCGCCCTTCCCGGTCACGACGACGAGACGCTGCGTGGTGAGCGGGAGCCGCGGCGGCACGCCCGGGTCATAGCCGCGCGGCGCGCGGAGTGTCAATTTACCGCGGCGGACCGAATTGACAGGTGGCGGTGCGTTCCCTAGGGGGAGGCGGTCATGTCGGACGTGGATCGGCCGGGCGGCGACGGCCCGGGCGGCGACGGCGACGACGGCGCGCCCGCGGCGCGCCTGCGCGTCTACCGCGGCGGGCGCGCGCGGGCGAGCCGGCCGCGCCCGGCGTCGCCGGGCGAGGTTGCGCGGCGGCTCTCGGCCCTCGAGCGGCGCGTCGAGAAGGCGCTCGCGGCGACGAGCACGCGGCGCACGCCCGCGGGCGCGGACGTCCTGCGGTCGATCACCGACCAGGCGCTCGGCGCGATCGCCGGCGCGCGGCGGCTCACGGTTCACGACCTCCGCTCGGCCGTCGACGGCTGGGGCACGCTCGCGGGAGGGATCGAGCAGGGGCTGAGCGCGGCCGTGCTTGAGGCGCTCTACCGGTACTGGTGGCGCGTCGAGGCGGTCGGGCTCGAGCGCGTGCCGGCGCACGGGCGCGTGCTCCTGGTCGCGAACCGGAGCGGCGCGCTCCTTCCCTACGACACACTCATGATCCGCGTGGCGCTCGCGTCGGAGCACCCGGCGCGCCGCATCGTGCGTCCGCTGCTCGACGAGTGGCTCGCGCGGCTCCCCGTCGTGGGCGGGGCCCTCGCCCGTTCCGGTGGCGTACGCGGCGGGACGACCAGCGTCCGGCGCCTGCTCGCGCGCGAGGAGGCGGTGGTCCTCTGCCCCGAGGCGACCCCGGCGAAGCTCTTCCGCGATCGCTATCGCCTGGCACAGTTCGGCCGCGCCGGGTTCGCGCGGCTCGCGATCGAGACCGGGACGCCGATCGTGCCGGTCGGCGTGATCGGCGCCGAGGAGACCCACCCGGTGCTGGCGCGCCTGGATCTCGCGGGGCGCCTCCTCGGTCTCCCGACGCTGCCGATCACGCCGACCTTCCCCTGGCTCGGCCTCGCCGGGCTGGTGCCGCTGCCGAGCAAGTGGATCCTGCTGGTGGGCGAGCCGCTCGACGTGGCGGCACGCCACGCGCCCGCCGACGCGCGACAGCCGGCCGTCGTCGCCCGTCTGCGCGACCAGGTCCGCGAGCGCCTGCAGGCGCTCGTGCTCGAGGGGCTCCGGCGCCGGCGCTCGGTCTTCCTCGGCTGATGCAGGCGGTCGTCGCGGTCGACCAGGGCACGACGGGCTCGACCGTCCTCGTGTTCGACCGCTCGGGACGCGTCGTGGGGCGCGCGTACTCCGAGTTCCGCCAGCACTACCCGTATCCCGGCTGGGTCGAGCACGACCCGGAGGAGATCTGGCGCGTCACGCTCCGCGTGCTGCGCGAGGCATGCCGCCGCGCGCGGGTCCGCGGGCGGGACATCGTGGCGCTCGGCATCACGAACCAGCGCGAGACGACCGTCCTCTGGGACCGCAGGACCGGCCGCCCCGTCCATCGCGCGATCGTCTGGCAGGACCGCCGGACGGCGGACTTCTGCGAGGAGCTCCGCGCGCGCGGCGTCG
>CAZLYE010000119.1:0-9802 GCA_964562865.1 uncultured Binatia bacterium (SeqCode)
GTGCGTCGCCAGCTCTCCTCGACGGCGCTCACGGCGTCGAGGTGCTCGTCGACGACGAGGAACGGGACGAACGAGAGCCGCGTCGCGACGATGATGCCCGGCACGACGAGGAGCACGAAGCCCACGCCGACGAGCGCCACGAAGAGCACGTGGGCCAGGATCGTGCGGCCGTACGCCGAGCGGAAGGCCTCGAAGAGATCGTCGACCCGCGGCGTCTGCGCCCGCGCGGCCCGGAGGTAGACGCAGAGGCCACCGTAGTTGAGCGGGACCATGACGAAGAGGTGGTAGAGCCCCCCGACGACCCGGCGGTGCGCGTGGTGCATCGCGGCGGCCGGGATCGCGAACGCGATCCAGACGAGCCCGACGAGGAGCAGCGCGACGAAGTACTCCTTCAACGACTGCCAGGCGAAGCGGTAGGCTTCGGTCGCGGTCGGCGTCCCGGGGTCTGCCATGCGTCCCTCCCCCACGGCACGGTGACCGAGCAAGCCCCGTACCGGGAGAAAGGCCACGGGACAAGCGCCCCGGCGCAGCGCCGAGGCTGCGCCGGGGGCGGAAGGGTGCACGGAGCGGTATGCGGCGCGACGCCGCGGCGGTCAGAAGCCTGCCGGGTCGAGGAACGCGCCTCCGGGCGAGCAGTGGACGCGAACGTCCGGGCCGTCCTGCTGGAACGGCGCCACGAGCGTCGGGGTCGGCTCCGGGTCGCCGGGGAGGAGCAGCCCGCAGTCGGTGCACTCGACGTTGGTCCACGCCGGGGTGCCGTCGAGCATGCCGTTGATCCAGCTGACGAGGGTGGGGACGCCGCCCGTCGTGTCCCCGTAGACCTTGTTGTAGCCCCACATCGTGTGCCGCGACCCCGTCCCGATGTAGTAGCGATAGTTGCCCGTCAACGGCTGGATCTCGTTGTACTGCTCGGCCGCCTGCAGCCGCATCTGCGCGTCGAAGGCGCAGCTCGCGGTCCACCACGTGACCGCGGCGATGGGGTTGTTGCCGCCGAGCATGACCGCGTAGAAGCCCGTCTGTCCGCCGAGCCCTCCGTCGTATGCGGTCGCGTAGTGTGCCCACCGCGTCCTGTTGAAGCGTGCCGCGACGGCCTCCGTGTAGCCGACCATCCCCGTTCCGTTCTGGAGGACCTGCGCCAGCTCCGGGAACTCGGGCGGCAGGTTGGCGATGAAGTTCCAGTGCGGGAACTCGTCGTCGAGGAACTGCTGGGTGATGACGCCGTTCCCGGCGTCGGCGAGCACGTCGAAGTGCGACGCGGGCCAGACCTCGTGGTGGATCGGCGCGTTGAACCAGGCGCCGTACGCGCCGGCGCTCGACCCGGTGACGAACACTTCGTCCGGGTTGACGAAGTGCTCGCGCGCGAACTTCTCGACCGCGCGCGAGTTCTGGTACCCGCGGTGCTCGACGTGGAGCGGGCTCGCGGGATTGATGTTGTTGTAGTCCTGCGCCGCGTCGCCGAAGTGGACGTCGCAGCTGCAGTAGGGCACGAAGACGATGTTCCAGTCGCGGAAGGGATTGGCCGGGTTGGAGAGGTCGAAGAAGCCGCCGAGGCCCGTGCTGTTCGGATTGTCCGAGCCCGACGTGTTCGGAACCGTGTTGACGTTCGTGTCGCACACCGGGACGCCGCACGTGAGCTGCTCCCAGCAGGCGCCCCCGCCCTCGTAGTAGACGACGAGCTTGTTCACCGAGCCGCGCTTCGCGAAGAAGGCGTACGGCGTGCCGTTCATGCAGGTGGGATTCAGCTGGCGGCCGAGGTAGGGGATCGGGCCGGTGGCGGGGTAGGTCGCGAACTGCGTGTCGGGGACGTTGGGCGAGACGGTCGTGTCGCGGACGACGGCGCCGTCGATGGCGACGAGCTGGCCCTGGATGTCGGGCTCGTCCGCCGTGGTCGGACACCCGCGGCGCATCGCCTTGGTCCACCGCCGGTCGAACTTCGCCTGGGCGGCTCCCTGTCCCGCCGCGCGCGCAACGCCGTTCGGGTCGCTCGCCAGCGCGGCGACGTAGCGCCCGTCGGCGGCGAGCAGCCCGGCACACGCGCCCCCGGCGGCCTTCAGGAGATTTGCGCCGCACTTGGCATCGGCCGACTGCGCGAGGTTCAGCCCGGTGTTGATCGTCGCCGCGAGGGTGGCGACCGGACCGTCGACGAGCGCCCGGGCCCCGGCCACGGAGGTGGTCGTGCTGGCACAGTCGGCGCCTCCATTGAGCGACTTGGCCTCCGCCTTTGCCCAGCGAACGCCGAGCTTGCCGGCGGCCGCCTGGATGTCGGTGACGCGCTTCGCGCTGTCCTGCGTGTGCTCCCACACGCTCCAGGCGTGGAGGACGGCCGCGCAGTACTTGCCGGCAGCGGCCTGCTTGGCCCCGACGCAGGTGTTGGTCGGGTAGCCGGCGGACCGTGCGACCGCGGGGAGCGTCACGAGGGCCAGACCGAGGGCCAGGACGTGGGAGCCGTGTATGTTCTTCATTGACGGGACGGTAGGCCGCACGCGCAGGGCGCGTCAAGAGCGATCTCGTCACGACCGGCGCATTTCGCGCCGAAACCCCGGCTTGGCGCCCCGCGTCGCGACCGATAAGTTCGCCGCGTGTCCGTGTTGCGCGTCGCGATCGTCCTGCTCGGCGTTGCGAGCACCGCCGTGGCCGCCGACGTCCGCTTCGTACGCGAGGGCGCCGAGGTGAAGAAGGTCGACGTCGCGGCTCTCATGCATGCCTGCAGTCCGACCACGATCACGGTCGACGACCCGAACTACGGCGGCCGCAGGCGTTTCACGGCGTGCCCCCTCGCGCGCGTGCTGGAATTCGGCTTCGGCGAGTCGCCGGGGGCGCTCGGCAGCGCGGACGTATTCATCCGCGCATGGGACGGCTACGACAAGCCGACGTCGGCCGACCGGCTGGCCGAGGACGGCGCGTGGGTCGCCTTCGGCGACGCCGACCTCTCCGGGGAGACGGGGCTCCGCTTCGCACCGCTCGGACCCCGCGCGATCGATCCCGGACCGCTCTATCTCGTGTGGACGAAGCCCGGGCAGCGCGACGCGACGACCCACCCGTGGCCGTGGCAGATCGCCGAGTTCGAGGTCGTCGAGTTCCAGAAGAAGTTCCCGCACGTGACGCCGGCGGGCGTCGAGCGCAGCTCGCCCGCGTGGCAGGGCTTCGAGATCTTCCGCGGGGAGTGCATCGCGTGCCACGCGATCAACGGCGAGGGCGGCACGGTGGGCCCCGACCTGAACGTCCCGCGGAGCATCGTCGAGTACCGCCCCGTCGAGCAGATCAAGGCGTACATCCGGGATCCGACGACCTTCCGCTACGGGAACATGCCGGCGCATCCGGAGCTCTCCCCGGCGGACCTCGACGCGCTCATCGCGTACTTCCAGGCGATGAAGGGGTTGAAGCACGACCCCCACCGCGCGCCGGCGTCCCCGTGAGCGCGTCGCGGACCGGATCGGGCAGCGGCATCGGGCGCCCGCTGGCGTCGATCGCGACGGCGACGATCCGGCCCACGATGGCGAGCACGCCGTCCGTCCGCCGTACCTCGTAGCCGAACGTCACCGAGCTCCGCCCGACGGCGACCACGCGGGCGGCGCAGTCGAACTCGTCAGGGTAGCGCAGCGCCGCCTTGTAGTCCGCCTCGACGTGCACGCGGGGGAGCAGGAACGTCCGCTCGACTGGCGCCCCGGCGGCGAGGAGCTTCCGCATGAGCCCGTGCTCCGCGACCTCGAAGTAGCGGAGCGCCGCCGTGTAGTGGATGAGCCCGCTCGCGTCGGTGTCGACCCAGTTGACGCGCATGCGCTCGACGTGGGTGACCACGACGCTAGTCTTCCTCGCCCACGCGTTCGAGGCAGCGGCGCACCGTCTCCGAGAGCGTGTGCAGGCGCTCCCCCTCGGTGGACGACATCTTCCCGTCGCGCGCGAGGGCGGCCGCGCGCTCCTGGAACTTCATGACGCTGTCGATCGACTTCGGGAGGTTCGGCCGGTGCCCTTCGAGCGGTGTGTCCTTCAGCTGCCGGAGGAGGGCGTCGCGCTCGTCACGGGCGAGCGGCACCGTCGCGGTCTCGCCGCCGAGCACCTCGAGCCAGAGCCGGCAGTCCGCGACGTCCAGCGCGAGGGCCGGAAGGGCGTGCAGCAGGACGGCGAGGGCGAGCCCGAGGGCGGCGAGACGCGGCATGGTCCCGCGTGCATGGTGCCTGCGCGGCGGCGGCTGCTGCAAGCGCCGGCGATCACGCGATCGCCGCGCGGAGCGCGTCGCGGTGGTCGGGGTGCGCGAGCTCGACGAGCGCCACCGCCCGGCTCCGGTCGCCCAGGACCGAGAGGTCGACCGCGCCGTGCTCCGTCACCACGAGCTGGACGTGGTGGCGCGGGGTCGTGACCGTCGTGCCCGGTGCGAGGCGCGGCACGATCGTCGACACGCGCTCCCCGCCGACGATCGCGGTCGACTTGAGGCAGACGATGCTCCTCCCCCCGGGCGCCTCGCCCGCGCCGATCACGAACGACTCGTGGCCGCCGACGCCGGAGTACTGGCGGTCGCCGATCCGGTCGGCAGCCACCTGCCCGGCGAGGTCGATCGCGAGCGCACCGTTGACGCTCACGAACCCGCGGAGCTGGCGGTGGATCGCCGGGTCGTTCACCGCCGAGACCGGGAGCATGCGGACGGGCGGAGCCCCGGCGAACCACGCGTAGAGCGCCTCGGTCCCGAGCGCGAACGTGCCGACCGTGACGCCGTCGTGGAGCCCCTTGCGGTTCGTCACCTTGCCGGCGCGATGCAGCTCCATGACGCCGTCGGAGATCATCTCTGTGTGGATGCCGAAATCGCCGCGGGGGCCCGCCGCGAGCAGGCGCGCGATCTCGTCCGGGATCCCGCCGATGCCGAACTGCAGGGTGGCCCCGTCGTCGATCAGCCCGACCACGCGCTCGGCGATCGACGCCTCGTCGGCGGACGGCGCGGCCCGCGGGACGGCGATGAGCTCCTCGTCGTGCTCGACCCAGGCGTCGACCGTGGAGATGTGGACCCGGTTTCCGCCGAGCGCCTCGATCCCCGCGACGCGCGGCATGCGTGGGTTCACTTCCGCGATGGCGAGCCGCGACGGATCGCGCGTCGCCTCGAGGAAGGGGAGGTAGCTCGCCCCTGCGGTCACGCCGAAGCTGAGCCAGCCGTCCGCGTCCGGTGGGGAGGTGACCGCAAGCACGACGCGCGGCTTCATGCGGAGCGCGAGGCGCTCGAGCCCGTGGAAGTCCGCGGGCAGGTACTCGACCGGGGCGCCGAGCGCGCGGGCGGCGCGCTCGATGGGCCCGAAGAAACCGCTCACCACCCGGACGCCCGGCGTCTGGAGGAACGCGTACGGCCGGATGAGAAGGCCGGTGAAGACGATCAGGTCCTCGAGGTCGCGTCGCGCTCCGAGCGCCTCCAGGATGCCGACGGGCTGGCCGGCGGCGAACCCGCAGAGGACCGTGTCGCGCGGCTGGACGAGGCGGGCCGCCTCCTCGGCGCCGAGCCGTCGCGGGGTGGAGCTCATGTCGTGCGAGGCGACACCATGCCGCGCGCGGACGGTACTCTGCGGCGTCGCCCGGGCTCAAGTGGCCCCCGTGGACCCGTCGCGGCAACCGGAACGGCTCGACCGCGTTCATGGTCCTCAACAAGGTGCACGGGCTCGATCGGTGGGGCGACGCCGCCTTCCCACTCTGCGACGTCCACCGCCCCGGTCTTCCCGCGCGCGGGAATCCCGGGCCGCGCCCTCGTGCGGTGTGGCGCGGCACGCCAGTTGCTCCGCCGCCGGGGAGATGGAGCGGAGCCTCGCGTGGAACCCCGCCATCGCGATCTGGGAGGTGACGCGGGCCTGCGACCTCGCCTGCGCCCACTGCCGCGCGCGCGCGACGCCGGGCCGCGATCCTCGTGAGCTCTCGACCGGCGAGGCGTTCGCCCTGATCGGGCAGCTCCGCGCGCTCGCTCCCGGCGTCGTGGTGGTGACGGGCGGCGACCCGTTCAAGCGTCCCGACCTCGAGGCGATCATCGGCGAGACGGTGGGTCGGGGGCTCCGCGTCGCGATCGCACCCAGCGTCACGCCGAGCCTCACACCCGACGCGGTCGCCCGCCTCGCGGCGCTCGGCGTCGTCCGGATCGCGCTCAGCCTCGACGGCCCGGATGCGGCGACGCACGACCGCTTCCGCGGCACGCCGGGTTCCTTCGAGCGCACGCGTGCGACCGTCGCCACGGTCGTCGCCAGCGGGACGGAGCTCCAGGTGAACACGACGCTCACCCGCCGGACGGTCGAGCATCTCCCGCGCACGGCCGCGCTCGTCGCGGACGTCGGTCCCGCGCTCTGGAGCGTCTTCTTCGTCGTTCCCGTCGGACGCGCGCGGCTCGACGACCAGCTCGGACCGGACGCGTGCGAGCGCGTGTTCCACTTCCTCTACGAGTGGAGCGAGCGGACGGGGCGCGCGGTCAAGACGACCGCCGCGCCCGCCTTCCGGCGCGTGGTCCTCGAGCGCCGCGCCGGCCGGCGCGACCGGACGCCGCATCCCCGCCCCGTGGCGGTGAACGACGGCAAGGGGTTCGTCTTCGTCTCGCACACCGGCGACGTGTTCCCGAGCGGCTTCCTCCCTCTCCGCGCGGGCAACGTCCGCGACACGCCCGTCGCCGATCTCTACCGGCGGACCCGTCTCTTCCGCGCGCTCCGCGACCCGACGCGCCTTGAGGGGAAGTGCGGCCGCTGCCCGTTCCGTTCGCTCTGCGGCGGCTCGCGCGCCCGTGCCTGGGCGACGACCGGGAACTTCCTCGCCGAGGATCCCGCCTGTGCGTACCAGCCGCCGCGACCGCGGGCGTGGAGCCCCGCCGTGGCCGTGCCCTCGTGACGCGCGGGATGCGGTCGTGCGATGAGGCCGCGCGGATGGCGAGGTGGACGGCGGGTGCCGTCGCCGTGACGTTCGCGTCTGCGACGGTCCTCCTCGCGGCCCGGGCGTCGCGCGACGTCACGGAGGGTCGGGTGCTGTACGCGCGGTACTGCGCCTCGTGTCACGGCCTCGCCGCCGACGGGCACGGACCGGTCGCGTCGGCGCTCGTGCAGAGCCCGAGCGACCTCCGCCGGCTCGCCGAGCGTCAGGGGACGCCGCTTCCCGCCGACCGTCTCGCGCGCTTCATCGACGGCCGCGAGGCCGTCGCGGCGCACGGCCCGCGCGAGATGCCGGTGTGGGGCGAGCGGTTCTCACCCCCGGAGCCCGAGGGGAGCGGCCGGACTCCCCCGGTCGACGCGCGCATCACGCGGATACTCGACTACCTCGCGACGATCCAGCTCCCTGCGCCGCCGGAACGATGACCGCCCCCGGAGCGATTGTTGGCTCGAAGCACCCGGGACGCGCACTAGCCGGCGACTGATTCCTCGTCGGGTCGGGGGTTTTCTCGTGCTCGCGGCGGCGGTCGTTCTCCTTCCGCCGAAGATGGCTCAACGTCCGCGGCGTCGACTCGCCGATCGCCGATCGCGGGAGCGCGCGCCGACTCTCCTCAGCGAGCTGCGGTGCTCGGGTCTCCGATCCGAGCCCCCGAGGGCAGCGCGCGCCAGGTCCACGTACTGGCGCAGCCGATCGAGGTCCGCGGACGTGACTGGGCTCCCGAAGAGTCGCAGTTCGGCGATGGCGTGCTTCGAGAGCAGCCATCTGAACACGCGGACATTCTCGTCGTGCGGCTCTTCGGCATCGCTCGGAGGGGCGGGCTTCCCCCGCGGTGGATGACCGTTCTCGGGACCGGAGGATTCGGCTGCCGCGAACCTGCCCGCCGCGAGTGTCTCGCGGAATGCGGCGATGAAGGTCCTCGCCGTCGTCGACGGCAGTCCCAATTCGGTGATGAGATGCGATCGGAGTGCTTCGTAGGACGCACGCCCGTGGCTCCGGAGCACCTCGCGGAAGATCCTCGGCCGCAGCGCCGCAGTACGCACGGCCTCGAGGTACGCGCCGGAGCCCTCCTGGTGCTGATTCTCGAGTCGCATGATCGTGAGGGCCAGGTCGGTGAGACGCACCCCGGGTCCCTGGTCGATCAGGCCGTACGCCCTGAATGCCGAGAGCCTCTTCCGGACCTGTGGGCCGAGCCGACGGTATCCGAGGGCCACCGCGGCCACCTCGGGTGTCACCTGCGATGCCTCCGCCCCCTTCCACAGGGCTCGGAGCGACTCGATGGCCTTGGTCAGGCCGATCGCGGGGAGCTGGGCGATCTGCGCCCGTTCACTCGCCCGCACGGGCCTTCCGACCATGGCGAAGAGGCATCATGCCCCGTGGCAAAATTCCAAAGAGAACCGGGGAGACACTCGATTGTGACGAGTTACGGCCGGTGACGGCGCCGTGGGACGGTCATAGCAACTCACGTACCACGCCGTGCTATCGTCGCCCGCCGGGAGGCCACCGCCATGACGACCGACGTGACGCTCGAGATCGCGGACCGCGTCGCGCTGCTCACGCTCAACCGCCCCGACCGGCTGAACGCACTCTCCGAGGACATGATCACCGCCGGGATCGCGGCCCTCCGGCGCTGCGCGACCGATCCCGACGTCGGCTGCGTCGTCGTCACCGGCGCCGGCCGGGGCTTCTGCGCGGGCGGCGACGTCTCGGCCATGCGCGACGCGGCGACGGCGGGGTGGACGTTCGAGCAGCACGTCGACCGCCAGCGCCAGTGGCACGAGCTCTCGTGGCTTCTGCACGAGGTCCCGAAGGTCACGATCGCGGCCGTCAACGGCGCGGCGGCCGGCGCCGGGCTCGGCATCGCGCTCTCGTGCGACCTGCGCCTCGCGTCCAGCCGTGCGAAGTTCACGACGGCGTTCGCCAAGGTCGGGTTCGGGGGCGACTTCGGCACCACGTGGAACCTGGCGAGGCTGGTCGGCGAGGCGAGGGCGAAGGAGCTCTTCTTCCTCTCCGACGTGCTCGGTGCGGATGAGGCGCTCCGGATCGGGCTCGTGAACCGCGTCTACGCGGAGGAGGCCTTCCAGGAGGAGGTCCGCCGCGTCGCGACCCGCATCGCGCACGGCCCGCTCGTCAGCTACCGCCACATGAAGGAGAACGTGAACCTCGCAACGACGTCCGACTTCCGCGCGCTCCTCGACCGCGAGTCGATCACGCATCTCCGCTGCGGGCAGACCGAGGACCACCGGGAAGGGGTGGCCGCCTTCCTCGAGAAGCGCGAGCCGCGCTTCCGGGGCCGGTAGGCGGCCGCGCCATGCACATCCGGCAGATCGCGCTCGTCGCCCGCGACCTCGAGCCCGCCGTCGCCGACCTGTGCGCCGTCCTCGGCGTCGCGGTCGGCTTGCGCGATCCCGGCGTCGCGGAGTTCGGGCTCCGGAACGCCGTCATGCCGGTCGGGACGACCTTCCTCGAGGTCGTCTCGCCGGCGCGCGACGACACCACGGCCGGTCGCTTCCTCGCGCGGCGCGGCGGCGACGGCGGCTACATGGTGATCCTCCAGACCGACGACCTCGCCGCGGCGCGCGCGCGGCTCGCCCGGCACGGCGCGCGCGTCGTCTGGGAGGCGACGCTCGACGACATCGCGACCGTGCACGTCCACCCGCGGGACATCGGCGGCGCAATCGTGTCGATCGACCAGCCGCAGCCGCCCGCGTCCTGGCGCTGGGGCGGGCCGGACTGGGAACGGAGCGTGCGGACGGACGTCGTCCGGCGGATCGTCGGCGCGGAGATCGAGATACCCGACCCCCCGCGCATGGCAGCCCGCTGGGCGGAGCTGCTCGGGCTCCCTGCGCCGCGCGCACACGGTGCCGGCGCGACCGTCGCGCTCGACGGCGGCGTCCTGCGCTTCGTGCCGGCCGGGACGCGCGGCGAGGGG
>CAZLYE010000120.1:0-3644 GCA_964562865.1 uncultured Binatia bacterium (SeqCode)
GCTCGCGGACGCGCACGCTGACCTGACCAAGCTGAGCAAGCGCGCCCGGAAGGCGGTCCGCGCCGCCCTCGGCAAGCGGGGTCACGCGCTGAACAAGGCCCGCGCACGCGCGCTCGCCGCGCTCACCAGGCTGGACCAGGCCGTCGCACCCCAGTAGCGGCCCCGGACGGGCGGGGGAGGGACCCCCGAGCGGCGCTATGAGGCGTCCGTGCGCGGAGGGCGTTCCCCACCGCAGCGCGGAGCGGCGCCGAATCGAAGCCGAGCGGGGGTCCCTCCCCCGCCCGCCCGGCGCGCTACCGGATCGCGTCCAGGCCCGTGATGTCGCGGCCGACGATCAGCGTGTGCATGTCGTACGTTCCCTCGTACGTGTTCACGGTCTCGAGGTTCAGCATGTGCCGGATCACGGGGTACTCGTTGACGATGCCGTTCGCGCCGAGGACGTCGCGCGCGAGGCGGGCGATCTCGAGGGCGACGCCCACGTTGTTGCGCTTCGCGAGCGAGACCTGCTCGGGACGCATCGTCCCGGCGTCCTTGAGGCCGCCGAGCCGCCAGGCGAGGAGCTGGCCCTTCGTGATCTCGGTCAGCATGTGGACGAGCTTCTGCTGCACGAGCTGATAGCCGGCGATCGGCCGGTCGAACTGCCACCGCTCCTGTGCGTAGCGGAGCGCCGTCAGATAGCAGGTGCGGGCCGCGCCCACCGCACCCCACACGATCCCGTAGCGCGCCTGGTTGAGGCACGAGAACGGGCCCGCGAGGCCGGCGGCCTCCGGGAGCATCGACGACGCCGGCACGCGCACGTCCTCGAGCACGAGCTCCGACGTGATCGAGGCGCGGAGCGAGAACTTCCCCTTGATGTCGTGCGCCGAGAAGCCCGGTGTGCCGCGCTCGACGAGGAACCCGCGGATCGTCTCGCCGTCCTTGGCCCACACCACCGACACGTCCGCGATCGAGCCGTTCGTGATCCATCGCTTGGTGCCCGACAGGACCCACCCCGTGCCGTCGCGGCGCGCGCGCGTCTCCATCCCGCCCGGGTCCGAGCCGTGGTCCGGCTCGGTCAGCCCGAAGCAACCGATCGCACGGCCCGCCGCCATCTCGGGCAGCCAGCGCCGCTTCTGGTCCTCGGTGCCCCAGCGCCAGATAGCGAACATCGCGAGCGACCCCTGGACCGAGCCCATCGAGCGGAGCCCCGAGTCGCCGGCCTCGAGCTCCTGCATGATGAGCCCGTAGGCGACGCTCGAGAGCCCGGCGCAGCCGTATCCCTTCAGGTTGGCGCCGAAGAGGCCGAGCTCGCCCATGCGCGGAATCAGCTGGCGGGGGAACTCCTCCTGCGCGTGGCAGCGCTCGATCACGGGCAGCGCCTCGCGCTCGACGAAGCTCCGGACGCTCGCCCGCGTCATCCGCTCCTCGTCGCCGAGGAGCTCCTCGATGCCGTAGTAGTCGACCTCGCCCGCCGTCATGGTCGCTCCCCTCCGGCCCGGCCGGTTGCAACCCGGCGGAGCGGGCCATATGAGCAATGCTGAATCTCAGTCTTTCGATCCATTAGCGATGCACCTCGAGACCCTCAAGGTGTTCTGCGACGTGGTGGAGACGCGGAGCTTCTCCGCGGCGGCGTCGCAGAACTTCGTGACGCAGTCCGCCGTGAGCCAGCAGATCCGAACCCTGGAAGAGCGCTACGGCCGCCGGCTCCTCGAGCGCACCCGCGGCAACGTGCAGCTCACCCCCGCGGGCGAGATCCTCTACCAGGTGAGCAAGGAGATCGTCCAGCGCTACCAGGAGATGGAGGCGCGCCTGCAGGCGCTCACCCACGTGATCGCGGGCACGGTGCGGGTCGCGACGGTCCATTCGATCGGCCTCTACGAGCTCTCGGCGCAGATGAAGCGCTACCTCAAGGCGTATCCGCAGGTCCACCTCCACCTGGAGTACAGCCGCTCGACGAAGATCTACGAGGACGCCCTCCGGGGCAACATCGACATCGGCGTGGTCGCGTACCCGAGCCGCCGGCCCGGGATCAGCGTCATCCCGTTCCGACAGGACCGCCTGGTGCTGGTGTGCCCGCCCTCGCACCCGCTCGCGCGCCACCGTCAGGTCTCGATCCGCAAGCTCGACGGCGTCCCGCTCGTCGGCTACGAGAGGGACATCCCCACCCGCAAGGAGACGGACCGCCTCCTCCGCCGCTACGGGGTCGAGGTCCGCTACGTGATGGAGCTCGACAACGTGGAGACGATCAAGCGCGTGGTCGAGATCGGGACCGGTCTCGCCATCCTGCCCGAGCCCGCCGTGCGGCCCGAGGTGAAGGGCAGATCGCTCGTGGCGGTCCAGTTCTCGGACGAGGTCTTCCTCCGCCCCCTCGGCATCATCCACCGCCAGGGGAAGCACTTCTCGCCGGCCGCGGAGAAGTTCATCGAGTTCCTCCGCGCGGAATGACGATCCGACGCCTCCTCCTCGTCCTCCTCGCCGGGGCGCTCGCCTGCCGCGGGCCGCATCCCGAGCGCTCGGCCGGGGTCTGCATGCACGTGCAGGCGCAGCGCGAGCTGCGCGGGACCCCGATGTGCGAGGACGTCTGGACGTGCACGCGCCCGCCGGGGGGACCCTTCGATCGCATCGGCCTCCACCGCCTCGCGCCGTGCGAGGGCGGGACGGGGCCTGTGGTCCTCTACCTCCCGGGGATGCACATGAACGGCGAGCTGCCGATCGCCGACCCGCTCCGCGACCTCCGCGTCTACCTCGCGGCGGCGGGAGTCCGCACCTGGGGCCTCGACTACCGGACGCACGCGGTCCCCGCCACGGCGTCGCCGCAGGACCTCGAGACCCTGCGCCGGTGGACGTCGGACGTGTTCGCCGGCGACGCGGCGTGGGCCACCGCCTTCGTCCGCGGGACCGATCGCGGGCCGTTCTACGTCGCCGGCTTCAGCCGGGGCGCCGCGTTCGCCTACCAGCTCGCCTCGCGCGCCGGCGCGAGCCTCGCCGGCCTCGTCATCCTCGACGGCTCGACGATCGGAGCGAGCGGCGCCGGCGACGGGGGTCCGGCGATCGACGTCGGGGGGAGCCGGCTCCCCTTCCCCGAGCGCGGGCAGCTCCTGAGCGCCGTGATCGCGGACCCGCGAGGTCCCTCCCCACTCCCCGGCTTCGCCAGCGCGGGCGCGGCGCTCGCCGAGTTCCTCTACTCGGCGCCGAGCTTCGGCGGAAACGGGGGGCTGTCGAACGCCAAGAACGGTATCTCCGACGTGCAGGTCGTCGCGACGCTCCTGCGGAGCTACGATCGCTGGTGGCCGCGCGCGGCGCTCGACGGAGGCTCGGCGACTCCGGGGGCGAGAATCCCGGTGCTCGCGTTCGCCAGCACGAACATGGGGCCCGCGTGGGTAGAGCGGGTGCGCGCGTCGGCGACCGCGTTCGGCGGCGACTCGGCCGACGTGCACGAGCTCCCGATGTACGGCCACCTCGACGTCCTGGTCGCGCGGCGCGCCGCGCAGGAAGTCTTCGAGCCCACGCGCGTCTGGCTCACGAGCCGCGGGCCGTCGTAGTCGGCGCCGCGTGGGCAGGCGGGGGACGCCTCCCGCGGCGCCCGCGCCGCGGCCGAGTGGCACACCAACTCGGCCGCGCGCCGCGGGCGGCCTGCGTCGAAGGTCGCCGCGGGAGGCGTCCCC
>CAZLYE010000121.1:0-15659 GCA_964562865.1 uncultured Binatia bacterium (SeqCode)
AGCCGCCCGAGGATGAACCCCACCTCGCTGCGGGCGGTGTTGGTGGCGAGCGCGATCCGATGCGTCCGGCGGAGGCGTGCCAGCGCGGCCGGCGCACCAGGGCACGCCTCGACGCCCGCGCGGAGCAGCGCCTGGTACACGGGCGCCTTGCGGGCACGGATCTCGTCGGGCGTGATCGGGAGCGCGTACGTCCGGCACGCCCACTCCGGCCCGAAGCCGCCCGCGATGAAGTGTCGGCCGTACTCCTCGAGTCCGACGTCCACCCCGAGCTCCCGCAGGACCGTGCGGTACGCGGCCCACTGGAGGCGCTCGGTGTCGGCGATCACCCCGTCCAGGTCGAAGACGACGGCGCGGATCACGGCGTCACAGCGACCAGGTCTGGAGGAGGTCGTAGACCGAGCGCCACTTCCGGTAGCGCGCCTCGCAGGCCGCCGTCCGGCCCGGATCCGGCTCGACGAGCCGCGCGCTCGTCATGACTCTGACGGCGTCGGGGATCGTGCGATGGACGCCCGCCCCGACCGCCGCGAGGATGGCGCACCCGAGGCTCGCGCTCTCCGGCACCGTCGCGACGGAGACCGGGACGCCGAGCGTGTCGGCGAGGAGCTGGACGAGCGTCGGGCTCTGCGTCATGCCGCCGCTCACGCTGAGGAGCGGGATCGGCCGCCCGCTCACCTCGACGATCTGCTCGCAGTTGCCACGGATCGCGTAGGCCACGCTCTCGAGATAGGCCTGCAGCAGCTCGCCGCGCGTCGGCCGGTCGATGTGCAGGAGCGGGAAGCGGAAGAGCAGACCGGCCGGGCGGAACGGGTTCATCTGGCTCAGGTCGAAGATGACGGGTCCGAAGTGGCAGTAGAGGTCCCGCTCGCCCCACGGCGTCGAGGCGACCTCCGCCTCGGCCGCGGCGTGGGCGGCGGCGTGCGTGGCGCCGAACATGAGCTCGAGCAGCCAGCGGTACGCGTCGCCGGTGTCGCCGCCGTTGCTCTCGAGCACCCACCGCCCGGGCACGACGTGGCAGCTCGTCCAGAGCTTCGCCGCCGGATCGATGACGGGAACGTCGGTCACCATCTGGACCGGCGCCGTCGTGCCGAGGACGGCGCCCGTCCGTCCCGCCTCGTGGACGCCCGAGCCGAGGAGCGCGCTCTCGGTATCGGCGCCGCCGACGAACACCGGCGTGCCGACGGGAAGCCCCGTCGCCGCCGACGCGGCCGCCGTGACCGAGCCGGCCCGGGTGCCGGGCTCGCGGAGCGGTGGGAGGATGGCACGCGGGACGTCGAGCGCGCCGAGGATCTCGTCCGACCAGTCGCGGCGGGTCACGTCGTAGAGCATCGACTCGCCGGCGTTCGAGTGCTCCGCCAGGCGCTCCCCGGACAGGAGGAACGTGATCCAGTCGTTCAGCATGAGCAGGGTCGCGACGCGCCCGCTGTCGCCGTGCTTGCGGAACCAGAGGTAGCGCGCGAGCGGGAAGATGTACGGGGGCGCGTGGCCGGTGATCGCGTGGAGGCGCTGGGACGCGATCGACTCGAGCAGCTCGATGCCCTCCACCGCCGCGCGCGCGTCGAGGTTCGGGCCCGCGTAGAGCACCTCCCCGGCGCGGTCAAGGAACACGCACCCCTCCCGCTGGCTCGTGGCGACGACGCCCAGGATGCGGGCGTTCGCGGGCAGGCGGCCGACCACCGAGCGCGCACAGCGCGCGAGCGCGTCCCAGAACGCCTTCGCGTCGAGGTCGAACCCGCGCAGCAGCGGGAGGTTCGGGTCCTTGAAGATGCGGTAGTGGAACGGCTCCTGGGCCGATGCGGCTGGCCGCCCGGTCAGGTCGAACGCGACGCAGCGGCCGGATCCGGTGCCGGCATCGAGGGTGACGACGTAGTCGCCCACGCGCTCAGTTCCGCCGTGGGAGGACGGCGGGGTTGGCGATCCAGCGCGGCCGTTCGCCGCGCAGCCAGCGCTCGATCGCGTCGACGACGATCTCGCTCTGGTGGCGCGTCACGTCGACGGTCGCGCCGCCGATGTGCGGCGTCAGGATCACGTTCGGGAGCGTGAGGAAGCGGTTCCCGGGCTGGAGTGGCTCGTCGTTCAACACGTCGAGCGCGGCGCCCGCGAGCCGGCCGGCCTGCAGCATCTCGTAGAGCGCGTCCTCGTCGGCCAGCGCCGCGCGGGCGGTGTTGACGAAGAAGGCCGTGGGCTTCATCAGCGCGAGGCGCTCGCGCGACACGAGGTTCCGCGTCTCGTCGGTGACCGGCGCGTGGAGCGAGACGAAGTCCGAGCGGCGCAGGAGGTCGTCGATCCCGCACAGCTCGACGCCGGGCGGCGCCTCGCGGACGTACGGGTCGTAGGCGAGGACGTGCGCCTTGAACGCGACGAGCCGGGCGGCGACCTCGCGGCCGACGGCGCCGAGCGCGACGAGGCCGACCGTCCGCCCGCCGAGCTCCATGCCGGTGAAGCGCGTGTACATCTTGAGGAAGTCGCCCGCGCCGGCGATGCGCTCGGCACCCTGCCGGTAGGTGTCGTGGATCGGCGCCAGGTGGCGCGCCAGCATGAGCAGGAAGGCGAGCGTCAGGTCGGCGACCGCGTCGGCGTTCCGGCCGGGCGTGTGGAAGACCGGGATGCCCTTCTTCGTCGCGAGCTCGAGGTCGACGTTCACCGGGTCGCCGCGGCAGCAGCCGATCATGCGGAGCGGGCACGACTCGAGCACCTCGGCGTGCACGAGGTCGGCCTCGATGATCAGGACGTCGGCGCCCACCTCGCGGATGCGGGCCGCGAACTGCGCGCCGTCGAAGTAGATCGTCTGGCGGACCTTCCAGTCCTCGTGCACGACCTCCATGTGACGCGCGAGCCGCGCCTTCGCCGCGTCGTCGAAGCTCGCCGTGATGAGGGCCCGCATCCGCGCGTTCGGCACTCAGGCGGCGAGCAGACGGTGCACGAGCTGGGTCACGTGACGGCGGACCCGCTCGCGGAGCGGTCCGCTCCGGACGCTGCCGCCGAGGAGGCTGCGGTACGAGCGGCTGTCCAGCAGGTAGACGAGCAGCACGGAGTGGACGGACAGCATGAACAGCCGGGACTCGTCGTCGGAGAACGAACGTCGGCCGAGGCGCCCGAGCCACTCGGAGAAGACCGTCCACGCGGGCGCGAGGATGTCGCGCTCGATTCCGACGTCGATCTCCTCGTTCTCGACGATCCGTCGCATGAGGAGCTTCGGCACGTTGGGATTGTCGGCGAAGAAGTCGAACAGCTCGCGCATCGTGACGTCGATCACCTGCTCGCGCTTCCCCTGCCGCACGAGGAGCGGCGCGAGCGTGTTGCGCAGCAGGTCGACGATGCCGTCGTAGATGTTCCGGAAGACGGCGAAGTAGAGCGTCTCCTTCGACTCCCAGTGGTAGTGCAGGCTCGAGATGTTGACGCCGGCACGGGCGGCGATCTCGCGCGTCGACGCCCCCTGGAAGCCCTTGCCGGCGAAGACCTCCTCGGCGGCGGCGAGTATCCGTGCCTTGGTGGATCCCGGCGCTTCTCGCGCCTTCTCGAGCGCCGATTTGGTCACGGGAGGCGAAGCGACCGACCCAGCCCGCGTATCGCGCGCGCGGCGACGGTGTCAAGCGGCCGGCCGGCGGTTCTCCCGCGCCGCACGGGAGCCCGCGCGAGGACTGGCTACGGCACCAGCGTCGTCATCCCAGGCAGCGACACGGCGCCGGGACCGGGCAGGTCGCCGTTCGCGTCCACCGTCGCGTTGTACGCCGGCGGGATGCAGAAGGCGCTGACGAGCGTCGCGGCGTGCGGCGCCGCGTCCGCGAGGCAGACACCGGCCGACGAGCCCATGACCGAGATCACGTGCTCGCTTCCGGGCGCGGGGCCGAGATTGAAGGCCCCCGAGTCGCGCTGCTTGCAGCGGCTGCACGCGACCGTGCCTGGACAGCCGGTGACACCCGTGCACGCCGCATCGTTGGCGCACGGCATCGGCGGGTTGTGGAAGGTCGGGCCGTTCGCGGAGCCGCAGAAGCCGCAGAAGACTTCCTGGCCCGCCCCGCCCGTGTTGACCGCGGTGGATGTCTGGCTGCCCGTCGTCAGATTGAACGGGATCGGCAGCGCGCCGATGTAGTTCGAGCCGAGCGGTCCAGGAGGCGGCGGGCAGTCGTGGCTCGTCGGATACGCCGCGTTCAGGACGGACGTGTCCGGGTGGCAGGCGAGCCCGTTCCGCGGGCCGCCCTGGCAGAGATTCGTCGCAGGATTGCAGATCGGGCAGGGGTTGATGCCCGTCACGAGCGGCCGGTCGGGCGCCGACCCGTCCAGGAGGTCGCCCGTCAGGTAGAGGTCGGACGCGAGCGGGAGGTTCAGGTTGGTCGCGCCGGTCGAGCAGTCGCCGCTCCCCGAGGCGTTCGTCTGCACGCGGTTCACGACGCAGACGCTGGCGCCCGTGAAGCTCGGGTTCGGGATCGCGAGAGGCGCCCCGAAGAGACACCCGGGCATGGTGCTCGAGCAGGTGCTCGACGGGCAGTCGGCGTCGGTCACGCAGGGCCTCCCGGCGTTCGAGCCGCCCGCACAGGCCGGGTAGTCGGGATCGGCCACGCCGGCGGAGGTGCAGTTCCGCTGGTTGCCACCGACGCCGGTGAGATCGGCCGGGACGGTCGGCAGGATGGTGTAGCTCGCGCCCGAGCAGGCGGACGGCTTGATGTACTCGGTGCCCATGTCCGGCGGGGCCGCCGGGTTGCTGAGCGTCGAGGCGCCGGCGCCGGTGTAGAGGCCGCCACACTGGAGGTTGAAGAGCAGCGTATTGCCCGCGTCGCTCACGGTGCCGCAGTTCCCCGAGCCGATCCCGTTCGTGAACCGGATCAGGCTGTTCGCCCCAGGGCAGCAGTTGCAGTTGGGCGGAGGGCCTCCGCCGCAGGTGCACGTCGCGCTGCAGGTGGAGCCCGTGGGGCAGCCGGTCGGGTTCGCGGTCGGGTCACACTGCTCGCCCGGGTCGAGCGTGCCGTTCCCGCACGTCTGCCCGCCCCCGGAGCAGGTGCACTGGCCGCTGCACGTCTGTCCCGCGGCGCAGCCGGTCGGGTTCGCCGCCGGGTCGCACTGCTCGCCCGAGTCGACCATCCCGTTCCCGCACATGGGCGTCCCGCCGGACGTGCACGTGCAGGCCTCCGCGGTCCCTCGCGCTCCGCACGTCTCGCCCGTCGGACAGCCGGTCGGGCTCGCCGCCGGGTCGCACTGCTCGCCCCACTCGACCAGGCCGTTGCCGCAGTTCGAGGGCGGCGCACCGCAGGTGCACGCCATCGCGCCGGAGGAGAGGCACACCTCCCCGGGGTCGCACGTGTTCGGGAGCGCCGGGTCGCAGCCCTCGCCCGGGTCGAGCATGCCGTTGCCGCACGTGCCGCTCTGCGTGAAGCACGTGCACTGCTGCGCCGTTCCGGGCGCGCCGCACACCATGCCGGCGGCGCAGCCGCTCGGGTTCGCCATCGGGTCGCACTGCTCGCCCGGGTCCCTCGTCCCGTTGCCGCACGTGCCGCTCGAGCACGTGCACGTACACTGCTGCGTGCCGGTGCACGCGGGAGTGCACGTGCCCTGGCACTGGTTGCCGGAGGTGTCGGAGCAGGTGCACTGGCCCGACGTCCCCGCCACACCGCAGGTCATGCCGGTGGGACACCCGGTGGGGGTCGCGCTCGGATCGCACGCCTCGCCCGAGTCCACGGTGCCGTTGCCGCAGGTCGACGAGCTCTCGATGCACGTGCACTCGTCCGACGGCCCCGCGGGCACGCACGTCTCGCCCGCGCCGCAGCCGGTCGGGCTCGCGACGGGATCGCAGTCCTCCCCGGAGTCGATGACGCCGTCGCCGCAATCGCTCGTCTGCTGCGGGAACTCGACGCTGACGAGAGCCTGCACGGCTTGCATGTGCGTCTCGGTGATGCAGCGCTGGAGGTCCGCGGGCCCGAAGCTCGCGCCCGACGCGACGGCCGCGCAGGACGCGCCGAACCCCATCGCCCCGATCACCTGCGCCGGGCACGGGGCGAGCCCCTGCCGGAGCCGGCTCTCCGCGTGCGCGAGGGCCGCGTCGGTGCGCGAATCGCCCGTCGACTCGCCCGCCAGCTGGCACGACGTGGCGGGCAGCTTCCCGGCGCCCCGCAGCGCGAGGCAGCGCTGCGCGCTCTTGAACGCCGCCCCGACGAACTTCGCGCTCGACTTCGCCACGGCGTGCTCGCAGGTCCCCTGCCCGTCCGCGAAGGCGGGCACCGCGGCGGCGAGCGCCAGAAGAACGAACCACCGACCCAGGATCGAAGCGCTCATGATCGCTTTCTCCATCGTCGCGCCGTCAGAAGGCGTCCCCGCTCGGCGAGAGGAACGCGCCGGAGGGCGAGCAGCTGCACTGACACGTCTCACCCGTGGAGCATCCGCTGGCCGCAGCCGCCTGCAGCGCGGGCGAGGGGAACTCGACGGCGAGCAACGACCCGACGCGGTCGAGGTGGGTGTCCCGGAGGCAGGCCACGAGCTCGGCGAGGCTGAGCGGCGGTCCGGTCGGATCGGGGCACCGGCGTGCGAAGGGCGCGAGGTCGGTTCCCACGCACCCCTCGCTCACGCGGGCGGCGAGGCGACCCTCGGCGCGCGCGATCGCGGCGTCGACGGCGGCATTGCCCGTCGGCTTCCCGACCCGCGGTCGGCACGCCGCCACGCCGGCGCGCATGGCACAGCGCTGGCCGATCTTGAGAGCGACTCTCGCGAACTTCGCGCCTCCGCGCGCGACGGCGCGCTGGCAGGCCGGCGTGAGATCCGCCAGCGCCGCCCCGGGAAGAAGCACGGTGGCCACGAGTGCCAGGACCCGGACACCGGTTCTCATGATACCAATCTCCTTGCGCTCTTGCTTTTCGGCTTGCTTGCAGGCCGCCACAGCTCGGACTGAATCAGCTGCGAGCCCGACGGAGCAATCACGCGCCCGCGGTATGGCCGTCGCGCAAGTGGGGGTACCGCGTCTGCGCGCGCTGCGCGCGCGCGGTGCGCGACCACACCGGTTCGCGGAGCAATGGCGCGCCGTAACGCGCGCGCCCGCTACTCAGATCTCAGTGGACGATCTTCTTCCGGACGGCGAAGCGGACGATCTCGGCGGTGTTGTGGAGGTCGAGCTTCTCCATGATGTGCTTGCGGTGCGTCTCGACGGTGTTGATGCTGACCGAGAGCACGCCGGCGACCTCCTTGTTCGTCTTCCCCTCGGCGATCAGCTGGAGAACCTCGCGCTCGCGATCGGTGAGCAGCGCGAGATTGTCCTCGACGTCCTGGCCGCCCGGGTCTCCGAGGTAGCCCTCGAGGAGAACCTTCGACACCGCCGGGCTGAAGAACGAGCCGCCCCGACCGATCGCCTTGACCGCCTTCAGCAGGTCGAGGTCCTCCGAGTCCTTCAGCAGGTAGCCGCGCGCGCCCGCCTTCAGGCTCTGGCGCACGCAGACGTCGTCCGAGTGCATGGTGAGGATCAGGACCTTCGCGCCGTCGCTCCGCTTCATGATCTGACGGGTGGCCTCGATCCCGTTCAGCTCGGGGAGCGCGATGTCCATCACGACGATGTTCGGATGGAGACGCTGGGCCATCTCGACCGCGCTCCGCCCGTCGCCCGTCTCGCCGATGATCTCGATCTCGTCGTCGGTCTCCATGATGCGCCGGAGTCCCTGACGCACGACGGTGTGATCGTCGACCAGCAGCACACGGATCTTCCCCATCGCTCGATTGCCCCCTCCGGGCTGCCGGTTCGTAGCGAGCCGGCCACCGACACCTGGATGACCGATCTCATCCCAACTGGGTATGGCTCCGCAAGAGGGTCTCGAGCCGGGCGATCCGCTCTGCCTGCTCCGCCAGCGCCGTGTCCCGCTCGGCCACGAGCCGGGCGAGCGCCTCGGCCCGGGCCTCGTGATGCCGCAACGCAGCGATCTCCTTCACCATCGCGGTGAGCCGCCGGTCCGCGGCCCGGCGCACCGCCGCGAGCTGCCGCGCGTGACGGTCACGGTCGGCCTTCGCGGCCGCGACGAGACGCGCGACGCGACGCTCGAGCGTCCGCAGCGTCAGCCGCTTTCCTCCCGATCTGGTCGGCATGTCAGTAGATCCTCGCCTCGCCTGGAGGTCGCGTCTTCCAGCGCTTGTGCATCCAGAGCCAGTGCTCCGGATACCGGCGCACCATCTCCTCGAACACCGCGGTGAAGCGCTGTGTGTTCCGCCGCACGTCGGCCTCGGCGTCGCCCGTCCGCTCGACCTCGAGGATCGGGAGGACGTGCACCCGGTGGCGTGCGCTCCGTCCCTCGCGCACGATGAATGCGGGCACGATGGGCGCGTCGGTCCTGAGCGCGATGCGCGCCATCCCGGCGTTGGTACTGGCGAGCTCGCCGAAGAAGTCGACGAAGACGCCGAGACCGCGCGTCGAGTTCTGGTCGATCGGCAGCACGAGGAGCGCACGCTCGCGAAGGGCGTGCAGCACGCCGCCCGCGCCGGCGCTCTTCCGGATCATGCGCGTCCCCGCACGGGCACGGAGGTCGTTCAGCCAGCGGTCGACGAGCGGGTTCGCGATCGCGCGGTGGACCATGTGGACCGGGTGCCCTCGCATCCCGTGCGCGAACACCAGCAGCTCCCAGTTCCCGAAGTGGCCGCTCAGCACCAGCACGCCCGTGCTGCGCTCCCAGCCGACGGCCTCTCGCCACCACCCCTCGTCCTCGAAGCGCACCATCTCCTCCAGCCGCTCCGGCGAGAGGTGCGGCAGGTGCGCCAGCTCCGCCGCCATGCGTCCCAGGTTCAGGAACGAGCCCCGGAGGATGGCGCGGCGCTCCCGGAGCGACCGGTCCGGGAACGCGAGCGCGAGGTTCGTCATGCCGATCCGCCGGTGGGGACGGTCGACGACGTACGCGAAAAGCGCACCCAGCTCGCCCAGCCGCAGGGCGAGCGTCAGCGGGACGGCGGCGAGCAGTCCCAGGATCGCGCGCAGGGCGAGATACTCGACGCGCTCGCGGATGGGTCGCTGCCGGCGGCCGCGCGGAGCGCGCTGGGCCCGCCGCCGGGGACGTCCGAGCGCAGCCGGGATGCGCTCGGCCGCTGCGGTCATGGTCGCCTCTATTAAGGTAGGGGGCCCGCCTTTGCAAGGTGACGCGCCGTGTGAGAAAGCGCGTGTTCTGCGGTTGCCATCCGTCGAGGCGCTGTGCTATCGACCTCGCGCTTGCTGGTCTTTGAGGTGAAGGCGGTGAAGTCTTTTCCTCAAGTCGATAGCCAGCGAAGAAGTGCGAAGGAGGAAAAGACGGTGGCTACCGGTAAGGTAAAGTGGTTCAACAGTCAGAAGGGTTACGGCTTCATCACCACGGACGAGGGGGAAGACGTCTTCGTTCACTACTCGGCGATCGCCGGTTCCGGGTTCCGCTCGCTCGACGAGGGACAGCGGGTCTCATTCGAGGTGACGCAGGGCCCGAAGGGTCTTCAGGCAGCGAACGTCGCGAAGGTTTCCTGAACGAATCGATGGCGTCGCGGGGCGTTTGAGCGCCTCCGACGCGCCCGGCGGTTGGTCGGCGGCGGCAGTCCGTTCGACGGGCGGAGCAGGCCATTCGGCTCCCGCTCGTTGACTCGTTGCCTTTTGCTCGGCAACGCTCCGGTGGATG
Organism: uncultured Binatia bacterium (SeqCode); assembly: GCA_964562865.1. Classification (GTDB taxonomy): domain Bacteria; phylum Desulfobacterota; class Binatia; order DP-6; family DP-6; genus CAZLYE01. Next base: position 9,594 of record CAZLYE010000121.1, read on the forward strand.
CGAACCGGAATCGCAATCATCTCGGCCGTGCTCGTCGCCGCCAACGCGCTGGCGGACTGTCCCGGGACCACCTGCGTCGCGGGCGGCGGGCCGGCGGCGACGGACTGCTTCGTCGCCTTCAGCGGCATCTCGTCGACGACGGTCTCCTGCACCGACGGCGATCCGAGCTGTGACACCGACGGCAAGGCGGACGGCGTCTGCACGCTCGGGCTCCAGGCGTGCGTCAACGTGTCCGGTCTGCCGTCGTGCACGCCGGGCAGCCTGGGCGGTCCCCCGTCGGTCACGCCGAGCAAGGATCCGGCGGCGCAGCAGCTCGCAGCCGCGCTTCGGACGCTCCCGCTCACGGGTCAGAGCTGCACGGCTCCCGGGATCAAGATCCCGCTCAGGGTCTCGCTCGCGGGCATCAAGGCCGGAAAATCGCGGCTGACGGTCACCGCGTCGTCCGGCGGCAAGACCGACAGGGACAAGCTCAGGCTCACCTGCCTCGCGAGCAAGGTGGCACCCAGCTTCTCGGCCGACGTCCAGCCGATCTTCACGAGCACGTGCGTGAGCTCGCAGTGCCACGACGCCTCGTACAGGGGCGGCACCCAGGACCTCACTGCGGGGAGCGCGTATGCCGACACCGTCGGCGTCCATTCGGCGGAAGCTCCGAAGCTCCTCCGCGTGAAGCCGGGCAGCATCCGGGGCAGCTTGCTTGCGCGGAAGATCCTCGACCAGGGGATCCCGCCCGGCACGGGCGGCGTGATGCCGCAGGGCTGCCCGTCCCTCCCGCTCGGCCCTGGCGGCTGCCTCACCCAGGACCAGATCTTCACCATCCTCTCCTGGATCGCGAACGGCGCGCCCAACAACTAGGGAGAGGGCAACTCAACATCCACCCTCCGCGCGGGCCGAGCCCGGCGGAGGCGAGGGGCGGAGCCCCTCGCTCAATTACCCAACCTCCGCCAGCCGCCGGCATGCACCCACCGCACCCAGGCGATGAGCGCGTCCATGTCCTCGGCGCTGACGAAGCGCTCGTACGCAGGCATCTTGATCGCCTGCCGGCGGAAGAAGCGGCCGCCGATCGGGTGCTCCGCGATCCGCGGTATCTGCCCCTTGGCGATCCACGTGCGCAGCTCGTCGTCGTCGCGCACCAGGTCGTCGAAGTCGGCGCCCCAGAACGCGGGAACGTAGCCCTTGAACGACCCCGGGTTCGGCACGCCGCCCGCGCCGAGCGGCCCGTGGCACGCGGCGCAGCCGAAGTCCTGCGCCACGTCGCCGCCACGGGCCGCGCGCGCCTCGTCGGGGAGGATCTGGCCCGACGTCGCACGCAGGAAGGCGACGATGTCGCTCACCTGGGCGGTGCTGACGAACGCCCGGTACGCGGGCATGCGGAGGGCGGCCGCCTCCATCTTCGCGCGATAGTCGGGGTCGTCGCGCTTCCGCCGCGGGGCGCCGTCGAGCACGTACTCGCGGAGATCGTCGTCGGTCTTCACGTACATCATCTGCGTCCGCTCGGTGAAGGCGGGGACGCTTCCCTCCTCGCTGCCCGGGTTCTTCGTCCCGCCGCCGCCGCCCGGCCCGTGACAGGAGAAGCACCCGGCCTCCGCGGCGAGCCGCTGTCCCCGCGCCGCCGGCGTCTCCTCGAGCGACAGCACGCGCGCCCGTACCGCGGGGTACGCGAGCCACGCGGTCTCGAGCACGGCGAGGGCGATCAGCAAGCGTACGGCGTACACCCTCATCATCCTCCTCCTTGACAGCGGCCGGTGCTCCGCGATGATCCTACTCGTGCGGCATATGACACGCGAGACCAAGAGGTTCCATGTGGCGGCTGCATTGCTCGCGGTGCTCGCCGGCGGCGTTCCTGCGCGCAGCGAGACGCTTCCCGAGCTCCTCGCCGACGTCGGCGCGCACGCGCGCTTCACGGCGCCCGCCCGTGCAGACGTCCGCATCGAGTGCGGCGAGGGCTGCGCGGGTGCCGGCGGGCAGGCGATTTTCGTCGGCCGCGGCGACGCGCTGTACGTCGAGGTGAAGAACGGGCAGCGCGCGCTGCTCCGCGCGGGACGGATCGTCGTGCTCGAGGGCGGCAAGCCGGTCGACGCGCCGACCGGCAAGGCCTTGGCGGGCACCGACGTCCTGCTCGACGACCTCGTCCCCTTCGCCGCGGGCTCGCTCCGCATGCCGCAGATCAGCGACGACGGGCCGGCCGGCGTCGTCGTCACCGCGGCGCCCGCCGGCCCGTCGCCGTATTCGCTCCTCGTCAACACGATCGAACGCGAGCGCCACGCGATCGTGCGGACGCTCTACTACCGCGACCAGATCAACAACCTCGCGAAGACCCGGCGCGACACGGGGCTCGTCGAGATCGCTGGCGGCTGGCGGCCGACCGAGATCGTCGTCGAGTCGGTGCGCCAGGGGACGCACACGCGGCTCGCGCTCACCTGGCAGGATGCGCCGGATGCTCCCGTCGCGCTCTTCGAGCCGGCCGGCCTCGAGCAGCCGTCCGGGCTACGCTGGCCGTAGCTCCGCGAGCGTCAGGTCGACGCGGAGATCCGCCGCGACGCGCTCCAGGCGCTCCCGCAGGACGCGCCGGTCGAGCTCGGCGGGAACGGCCATCTGGATGCGCATCGTGAACATCGGCGTGCCGGTCTCCGGCCCGGGCCGCGACTGCGTCTGGAGGGCCGTGATGTTGACGCCGTGGTCGGCGAGCGTGCGCGCCACGCGTGCCACGATGCCGGCCTTGTCGACGCCGCTCACCTCGCACTCGAGGGCGACGGTGCGCCGCCCCGGCGGTACCGCGTAGGGATCCCCGTCCAGCGGACGGAAGAAGACCGTCAGCCGCTTCTCCCACTCGAGCCGCTTGCATCCGGTGCCCAGGCGGCGTTCCAGGTCGTCGCCCTCACCGGAGAGGAGCAGCAGGACCGCGAACTCGGACCCGAGGATGGTCATGCTCGAGTCCTCGAGGTTGCAGTCGCACTCGTAGATGAGGTCCGCGAGGTCGGCCACGATCCCCGGCCGGTCGCGGCCGATGGCGGAGAGCGCGAACCAGCGCTTCATGACGTCGTCTGCCAGTAGCACGCGCGCCGCGCGGCGGGAAGTGAGCATTGGCTGGCACACGGCGGTCTGGTAACAGGTCCGGAACCGTGGGTGACGCAGCGCCCGTGGCCTTCACGCCGTCGCTTCCCCGGGCGCTCACGCCGCTCGAGGTGCTGATGCTCGGCGCGGCCGCACGTCTCGACGGTTTCGTCCTCCAGCGCTACATCCGCCGCACCGCGTTCGCGACGCCGCGTGACACGGCCGCGCTCGGCGAGCGGCTCGCTCGCGCACGGGAGTTCTACCGCGACCCGCGCTTCCTCGACGACGCGGGCGCCTTCTTCGTCACACCGTCGCCGCTCCGGGCGGAGGTGCGGCGGATCGGCACGCTCGCCGACGGGGATCTCCTCGACGTCACCTACTGGACGGACTTCGTCCCCGTCTTCCCCGGGGCGCGCACGGACGACGTCGGGAGGGCCGCCGGCCGGCCCGGGACCGCGCGATGGTGGCGCCACCGGGGGGCGGGTCATCCCGCGATGCTCTGCATCCACGGCTACGCGGGCGGGCATCTCTGGCTCGAGCGCCTCGCGTTCGACGCCCGCCGCTTCTACCGCGCCGGTGTCGACGTCGTCATCTACGTCCTCCCGTATCACGGCCCGCGCACCCCGCCGGGCGCGCGGCGGTCCGGCGAGCCCTTCTTCGACGTCGACCTCGTGCGGACGAACGAGGCCTTCGCGCAGGCGGTCTACGAGCTGCGCGCCCTGCTCCAGTGGCTCCGCGCGTCCGGCACCGGCCCCGTGGGCGCGTTCGGGATGAGCCTCGGCGGCTACACGACGGCGCTCCTCGCCTCCGTCGAGCCCGAGCTCGCGTTCGCCGTCCCGATGATCCCGCTCGCGTCCCTCCCCGAGATGATGTGGACCCAGGGCGACGGCGACCCGCGGCTCGCGCGCGCGGTCGAGCACGGCTGGAGCCTCGTCGCGCTCCAGGAGTTCTTCGCGGTGCACGCGCCGCTCGCGCGTGCGCCCCTCGTGGCGCACGACCGCCGTCTCATCATCGCGGCGCTCGCCGATCGCATCTGTCCGCCCGCCAATGCCGACGCCCTCTGGCGCCACTGGGGCCAGCCGCGCATCCACTGGTATCCGGGTGGACACCTCGCGCAGTTCCGACGGGGCGTCGCCCTCCGCGAGGTCCGCACGCTCCTCCGCGACGCCGGCCTGCTGCCGCGTCGCTGAGCGCCTCACTCCCGCGACAATGCGTCCACGATCCCGCGGAAGAGGCGATGCCAGTTCCGCACCGTGCCGAGGGCCTTGAGATACGCATCGGCGCCGAGGAGGGCGCGGAACAGGAAGACCTGATGGCCGGGCGTGCGGAAGAGGCGGTGGGTGATCGCGAGCTGCGTCACCTGCCCCGCACGGGCCATCACGTCGTACGCGGCGGGATCGAACGGCTCGTCGCGCTCCAGCGGCTCGCAGATGATGTGCATCATGCGGACGAGCGGCCCCGGATCGTCCCGCGGGTCGATGAAGCCGAGGGCGACCGAGGCCGCGCCGATCTCCGCGTCGTCGTGGGCGAGGAGTCCCCGCGCGAGGCGCAGGTACGCGCGGCGGATCTCGGGCTCGAAGACGCGGACGCTCCCGAAGTCGAGCATGCCGAGGCGCGGGTGGTGCGTGACGAGGTAGTTTCCGGGATGGGGATCGGTGTGCAGCGCGCCGAACTCGAGCACCTGGCGCCAGAGGAGCGTGAAGAGCTTGACGGCCACCCAGTCCTTCACCTCCCGGTCGACGCCGGGCGCGAGGATGTCCTGGATCGGGTAGCCCTCGAGGTACTCCATCGTGAGGACGCACCGGGTGGTGAGCGCACGATGGACGCGTGGGATCATCACCTCCGGATCGTCGGCGAGGAGCCGGCGGAACCGCTCCAGGTTCGCCGCCTCGTGGAGATAGTCGAGCTCCTCCTGGAGGCGCGCTTCGAGCTCGGCGGCAACCTCGCCCGGGTCGACGTCCTGGCGCATGACGTCGCGCGCGATGCCGGTGAAGACGCGCAGCAGCGCCTTCACGTTCCGCACGTCCTGATGCACCGTCGCCGCGACGCCCGGATACTGGACCTTCACCGCGACCGCGGCGCCGCTCGCGAGCTCGGCGCGATGGACCTGGCCGAGCGACGCCGCCGCGAACGCCTCGGGGTCGAAGCGGCGGAACTTATTCTCCGGCGGCGCCCCGAGCTCCTCGGTCAGGACCCGGCGGACGTCCGGCCACGGCATCGGCGGCACCGCGGACTGGACCACGGAGAGCACCTCCAGCGCCTCCGCCGGGAAGAGATCGGTCCGCATGCTGAGCATCTGCGCGAGCTTCATGAAGGCGCCGCGGAGCTCCTTCGAGCGCCCGACCACGCGCTCCGCGTTGCGGATGTGCGTCTCGAGCAGCGCACGCTCGGTTCGCGACGCCGACTGGAACGGCCGCTTCACCGCCTGCCAGAGGTAGCTCCCGCCGACCGCCGTCGTCAGCCGCCCGACGGACAGCATCCGGCGCGCGCGCCCGGAGGTGATCTCGGCCATCAGGCGTGCAGCTGGTTGATGCGGGATGCCGCAGCCGCGGCGCCGAAGCCGTTGTCGATGTTCACCACCACGACGCCGGCGGCGCACGTGTTCAGCATGCCGAGGAGCGCCGCCAGGCCGCCGAGGCTCGTGCCGTACCCGATGCTGGTCGGCACCGCGATGACCGGCCGGTCGACCAGGCCTCCGACCACGCTCGGGAGCGCCCCCTCCATCCCGGCGACGACGATCAGCACGGCGGCGTCCCACAGCCGCTGCCGCCGCTCGAGGAGCCGGTGGAGGCCCGCGACCCCGACGTCGTAGAGGCGCTCCACCCGGTTGCCCATCACGTCGGCCGAGATCGCCGCCTCCTCCGCGACCGGCACATCTGCAGTGCCGGCCGAGACGACGAGGATCGTGCCACGACCCGCGGGCGCGCCGGGACCCTGGCGCCGCACGGCGAGACGGGGTGTCGGGTGATACTCGAATCCGCAGACCTCGGCGACGAGACGCGCGCCGACGTCCGG
>CAZLYE010000122.1:0-4897 GCA_964562865.1 uncultured Binatia bacterium (SeqCode)
CTCGAGATGACCGAGTCGGGCGTCGTGACGCCGGGCGATCCGTCCAAGTCGAAGTGCTCGTTGATCTACGGGCAGATGACCGAGCCGCCGGGAGCGCGCGCACGGGTCGGCCTCTCGGCGCTCACGGTCGCCGAGTACTTCCGCGACGAGGAGGGGAAGGACGTCCTCCTCTTCATCGACAACATCTTCCGCTTCGTGCAGGCGAACTCCGAGGTCTCCGCGCTCCTCGGCCGCATGCCCTCCGCCGTCGGCTACCAGCCGACGCTCGGGACCGACATCGGCGAGCTCCAGGAGCGGATCACCACCACGAAGAAGGGCTCGATCACGTCCGTGCAGGCGATCTACGTTCCGGCCGACGACCTGACCGACCCGGCCCCCGCCACCACCTTCGCGCACCTGGATGCGACCACGGTGCTCTCGCGCCAGATCGCCGAGCTCGGCATCTACCCCGCCGTCGATCCGCTCGATTCCACCTCGCGCATCCTCGACCCGGCCGTCGTCGGCGAGGAGCACTACCGCGTGGCGCGCCAGGTGCAGGCGATCCTCCAGCGCTACAAGGACCTCCAGGACATCATCGCGATCCTCGGCATGGACGAGCTGTCGGAGGACGACAAGCTGGCGGTGGCGCGCGCGCGGAAGATCCAGAAGTTCCTCTCCCAGCCCTTCCACGTCGCCGAGCAGTTCACCGGCTTCAAGGGCGTCTACGTCCCGCTCCCCGAGACGATCCGCGGCTTCCGCGAGGTCGTCGAAGGCAAGCACGACGACGTCCCGGAGCAGGCCTTCTACATGGTCGGGACCATCGACGACGTCCTCGCGAAGGCCCGGAAGATGGCCGCGTGATGGCGGACCTCCTCCGCCTCCGCATCTACACGCCCGAGCACGCGCTGGTCGACCGCGAGGTCCGCGAGGTGACCGCGCAGGGTGCATTCGGCGAGATCGGCATCCTCCCGGACCATGCGGCGCTCGTCACCGTGCTCGAGCCCGGTCTCCTCGCGTATCGTGCCGACGACGGCGTCGCGACGCTCCAGCTCGGCGGTGGATTCGCCGAGGTGCGCGACAATGTCGTGACGGTGCTCGCCGACTCGGGCGGCGCGGTCGCGAGCTGATCGTTCGGCGTCGAACGTGGGGAAGCTCGACGGGAAGACCGCGCTGGTGACCGGCGGCGGCCGGGGCATCGGCCGCGGGATCGTCCTTGAGTTCGCGCGCGAGGGAGCGGACGTCGCGATCAACTATCGTCGCGACCGCGAGGCGGCGGAGCGGACCGCCGCCGAGGTGCGCGCGCTCGGCCGGCGTGCGGTGGCCCTGCAGGCCGACGTGAGCGACCGCGAAGCCGTCGACACGATGGTGGCGCAGGCCGTCGAGTTCCTCGGAGGGCTCGACGTCGCGGTCGCAAACTCGGGCGTGGCGGCCCGCGTCGCGCCGGTCGCGCAGACCGACCCGGCGGAGTGGCGGCGCGTCCTGGCGACGGACCTCGACGGGGCGTTCTGGACCGCCCGCGCCGCGATCCAGCACGTCGTCGCCCGGAAGGGCGTCTTCATCTTCGTCTCGTCGATCGGCGCCGACATGGCGGGCGCAGGCGGCGCGCCGTACCACGTCGCCAAGGCCGGGGTGAACGCGCTCACCAAGGTCCTCGCGAGGGAGGTCGCCCCGGCCGGTGTCCGGGTCAACTGCATCGCGCCGGGCGTGGTGCGCTCGGAGATGGGGGAGCGCCTTCTCCGCTTCCACGGCGACGTGGTCCTCCAGTCGATCCCGCTCGGGCGCGCCGGCGAGCCGGCGGAGATCGGTCGGGCCGCGGTGTTCCTCGTATCCGATGACAGTGCCTGGATCACGGGGAAGATCCTGCGCGTGGACGGCGGCGCCTGGATGTGAGGTCGGTCGGGCGGGTCCGGGGCGCGGGGGACGTTCCCCCGGCTTCGGTTCGCGCCCGACGGTTGGCGGTGCCTCGCATGTGGGGGGCGTTCGGGCGCTCACAGGCGCCGGCGGGGACGTCCCCCCGCGCCCCGGACCCGTCCTTGGTGGGCGCGAACAGAACGGACCGGACCTCGTGGTGCCACCCATGGAGTGATGGCGCACCCCCCTACCGCGCGGCGGCGGATTCCGTAGGTGTTCCCTGACCCTGATTGACAGAGCGCGTCAGGGTAAGATACTGACCGTTCAGTATGTCGCCGCGAGGGCGCAGGCCACGGGCCGAGAGGTCCGAGCCATCGCGGAAGCAGCTCATGAGCGCGGCGATCGATTCCTTCGCGCGCCTCGGGTACCAGGGCACCTCCATCGACCGCATCGCCCGTGACGCCGGCGTCACCAAGGGCGCGGTCTACTATCACTTCCGCGACAAGGAGGAGCTGCTCTTCGAGGCGGTGAAGGACCGCATCGGTGGCTTCGAGCAGCAGGTCCTCGAGGAGGTGACGCCGGCCCGCGACGCGCTCGAGAACCTCCGCCACGTGGTCGACGCGTGCTTCTTCCATGCGACCGTCTCGAACCACCGGCGCTTCATCATCACGCTCATGATCGAGGCGCTCGACACGAACCCGCGGCTCTCCGCCGAGTTCCGCAACATCCTCCGCCGGATGCGGGTGTTCCTGGCCGGTGTCGTGCGCCGCGGCCAGCAGCGGGGCGCGCTGCGACACGACGTCCCGCCCGAGGCGGCCGCCGCCGCGATCATGGGCGGCATCATCGGAGCCGAGGTTCAGCACTACCAGGACCCGGAGGAGATCGACCTCCGCCGGGTCCTCGACACGCTCGTCGAGCAGATCGTCACCTGGCTCTCACCCGCCTCGGGGGCGGGCGTGGCAGCTACGGGGGGCAACAGGGCATGGTGAACTTCAAGCCGACGGACGAGCAGGAGCTCATCCGCGAGACCATGGCCAGCTTCGCGCGCGAGGTCCTTCGACCGGCCGCACGCGAGGCCGACGAGAAGGGCGACGTGCCGGACACCGTCGTCCAGCGAGGCTGGGAGCTCGGGTTCGTGCAGAGCGCGATCCCGGAGAAGCTGGGGGGCTACGGCGACGCGCGGTCTGCCGTGACCGGAGCACTCCTCCTCGAGGAGCTGGCCTACGGCGACCTGGCGCTCGCGCTCCACCTCCTGGCGCCCCGGCTCCTCACCATCCCGCTCCTGGTGGCCGGGACCGAGGAGCAGCAGAAGGAGTGGCTGCCGCGCTTCGCCGGCGACCAGTTCACCGCGGGCACGGCCGCCTTCGTCGAGCCGCGGTGGGACTTCGATCCCACGGCGCTCACCACCCGGGCGGTGCGGCAGGGCGGCGACTGGGCGATCACGGGCCAGAAGTGCCTCGTCCCCCTCGCCGGCCAGGCCGAGGCGCTCCTCGTCTACGCGACGGCGCCCGACGGCCTCGCGGCCTTCCTGGTCGAGCGTGGCGCGCGGGGACTCACCGTCGGCGAGCGCGAGAGGAACATGGGGATCAAGGCGCTCGAGACGAATCCCGTGACGCTCGACGGCGTGCGGGTGCCGGCCTCGGCCCGCCTGGGCGGCGACGGCGTGAGCCTCCAGCCGCTCGTCGACGCGAGCCGTGTGGCGGTGGCCGCGCTCGCGGTCGGCGTCGCCCGGTCGGCGTTCGACTACGCCCGCGACTACGCGAAGGAGCGACGCGCCTTCGGGGCCGCGGTGGCCCAGAAGCAGGCGATCGCCTTCAAGCTGGCCGACATGGCGATCGAGATCGACGCCATGCGCCTCCTCACGTGGGAGGCCGCGTGGAAGCTCGACTCCGGCCAGCCCGCCACGCGGGAGGCCGCGCTCGTGAAGCAGTACGCGAGCCAGGCGGCACTCGCGATCGCCGACAACGGTGTCCAGGTCCTCGGCGGCCACGGCTACATCCGGGAGCACCCGGTGGAGCTCTGGCTCCGCAACGCGCGCGGCTTCGCGACCTTCGACGGCCTCGCCGTCGTGTGAGGAGACGACGATGATCGACTTCGAGCTCTCCGAAGGCGTCCAGACGATGCAGACGATGGTGCACGCCGTCGCCGAGCAGGCGATGCGTCCCATCGCCCGGGAGTACGACGAGCGTGAGCACGAGAAGCCCTGGGACTTCCTCAACATGATGTGGCAGGTCTCGGGGGGGAACCCGATCGGCGGGACCGGCGAGCGAAAGCCGAAGGAGGAGCGCGTCGAGCGCAACCTCGGGATGTGCGTCTCGATCGAGGAGCTCTCCTGGGGTGACGCGGGCCTCTACCTCTCCATCCCGAACGCCGGCCTCGGGGGCGCCGCCGTGGCGGCCGCCGGGACACCCGAGCAGAAGGAGCGCTTCCTCGCGCGCTTCAGCAGCGGCAAGCCCAAGTGGGCGGCGATGGCGATCACCGAGCCGGGGTGCGGCTCGGACAGCTCCGCCATCCAGAGCACCGCCGTCCGCGACGGCGACCACTGGATCCTGAACGGCACGAAGATCTTCTGCACCAGCGGGCTCATGGCCGCGGAGAAGTCCGACGGCTTCGTGGTGGTGTGGGCGACGCTCGATCGCTCGGCCGGCCGGGCCGGCATCAAGGCGTTCGTCGTCGAGGCGGGCACGCCCGGGATGTACGTGACCAAGGTCGAGAACAAGCTCGGCATCCGCGCGTCGGACACGGCGACGCTCGTGTTCGAGGACTGCCGGGTTCCCCTGAACAACATCCTCGGCAGCCCGGAGGTCCCGAAGACCAGCGAGGGCTTCAAGGGCGTCATGGCCACGTTCGACGCCACCCGGCCGATCGTGGCGGCGAGCGCGATCGGCGTCGGCCGCGCCGCGCTCGACTTCGTGCGCGACACGTTGAAGGAGCACGGCATCGAGATCCGCTACGGGCTCCCGCCGCACCGGCTGACGGCTCTCGAGCGCGACTTCATGGAGATGGAGGTCCAGCTGCAGGCGGCGCGGCTCCTCACCTGGCGGGCGGCCTGGATGATGGACAACGG
>CAZLYE010000123.1:0-2638 GCA_964562865.1 uncultured Binatia bacterium (SeqCode)
CTGTGGGGTACGGCACGGCCGTTGCTGTGGGGCCCTCGTCAGGAGGGCTTCGATGCAGAATATCCAGCAGATCGTCTCCGAAGTCCCGGTAGTCTCCGAACTCCCGGTCGTTCCCGAAGTCCCGGTCCGGGACCACAGCGCGATCTACCGGCACCTCCTTCGCGGGTACCGCTTCCTGGTCTGCGAGGACGCTGCCTCGGTGAGCCGGGCACTCGACGTCCGGCGGCGGGTCTACGTCGGCGGGTGCGGCTACGACGTGCCCATCCCCGACGGCTACGATCGCCGCTCCTGGTTCCTCCTCGCCGAGCACGTGCGGTCGGGCGAGGCCGTCGGCTCGATGCGGGTGACGCCGCGTTTCGCGGGGCCCTTCGAGGCCGAGGAGTACACCGCGCTTCCGAGGTCCCTCCGCTCCCCGACGGCCCTCGAGATCACCCGCTTCGCGATCGTGCCCGACCACCGGCACAGCCGGCGGTTTCTCCCCGTGGTCGCGCTGGGGCTCTACAAGCTCGTGTGCCTGTTCACGAGGCAGCTCCACTCGACCGACGTCGTGATCTGCGCGAAGCCCGAGCGGAGCTGGGCCTACCAGTGGCTGGCGTTCGAGCGCTCGGGCCTGACGGCGTGCTACACGAAGCTCGGAAACGCGGAGCACGAGCTCATGACGTGCGACGTCCGGGGCGGGATGCGCAAGCACCGGGACCATCGCTACTGGGACTTCGTGTTCGAGATCGACCACCCCGAGGTCGTGCTCCCGGCGACCGTGCCCCTCCTCGGCCTCGGACGGCACAACAACGTAGACGATCGGAAGATCCAGAGGAGCGCATAGCCATGGAGCTCACCTACGCCCAGCTCGTCGACTTCCTCCGCTCCATCCACGTCCGTCCCGGAGGCACGGGGGCCATCCTCAACCTCATCCGGGTGTCCGAGGTGCGCGGCGCGACGGACGTCTCCGCGCTCAGCGACGTCGTGTCCGACCCGAAGATCAAGCTCGACCTCGCGCGCCACGCGTACGACGAGGCGCGACACGGCTACATCCTGCTCCGCCGCATGGGCGAGATCGGCTTCAGGTCGTTCCGGCTCCCACCCGAGCTCGACCGGGTGGAGGGACTCCTCGCGCGCAGCCGCGCGCGCGACGTGAAGCAGGTCTACGCGGAGCGGGGGTCCGTCGCGGACGCGGAGCTCATGGAGCTCCTGATCGCGGCGTTGATTCCCGAGCGGGACGCGATCGCGAAGTTCCACGCGAACTTCGACGCGCTCACGGACGACCACAGGACGCAGTCCGTCATCGGCAGCATGCTGCGCGACGAGGACCGGCACGTCGCCTACCTCGAGAGCTGGCTCCGGTGGTTCGAGGGCCGCTTCTCCCTCCGCGCCGTCAAGGCGGCGCGGGAGCGTCTCGAGGATGCGTTCGAGCAGCTCACGACGGTCTACTACGACGGCCTGAGCGACTACTTCACACGGACGGCAGCATGAGGCCGCACTCGCTGGCCGGCTGGGCGCGCTGGGTCGTGCGTCACCGCTGGACGGTGCTCGGCGGCATCGTCCTCGCGACCGTCTTCCTCGGCCGCGCCGCCACGCGCCTTCACGTCGAGATCGATCCGGACCGCCAGCTGCCGCAGGACCATCCCTTCATCCAGGCGCTCAACGACGTGCACCGGATCTTCGGCGACAAGAACCTCGTGGTGGTGGGCCTCTTCCCGCATGACGGAAAGGTCTTCACGCCAGCCTTCCTGCACAAGCTGGCCGAGGTCACCGACCACATCCGGCACGTGCCGGGCGCCAATCAGGCGCTCGTGCAGAGCCTGTCGGCGCCGCAGGTGAAGGAGATCCGCGGCACCAACGACGGCATGGAGGTCGAGCGGGTGATGGAGACCCCGCCCGACGACGAGGCCGGCGCGGAGGCGGTTCGCCGGCGCGCGTTCTCGAACGACGCGTACGTCGGCACGCTGGTCGCGGCGGACGGCTCGGCCGCGGCGATCCAGGCGAGCTTCGAGCTGACGCCCGAGATGCCGGGGTACCGGCACCTCCACATGGCCGTGCTCGGGGCGGTGAAGGCGTGCGACGACGGCACCTTCGACTATCGCCTGTCGGGCCCCGTCGTGTTCCTCTCCCAGCTGAGCGCGTACGCCGGGCGGATGGTGTACTACTTCCCGCTGGCGCTCCTCGTGATCGGCCTCGTGCACTACGAGGCGTTCCGGACGCTCCAGGCGCTCTTCCTCCCGCTCCTGACGGCGCTCCTCTCGGTCCTCTGGGCGGTCGGCCTCATGGGGCTCCTCGGCGTGCCGCTCGACCCGTTCAACACGACGACGCCGATCCTCATCCTGGCCGTCGCGGCGGGACACGCGGTGCAGATCCTGAAGCGGTTCTACGAGGAGTACGACCGCTCGGGCGACGTCGAGACGGCGATCGCGGACTCGCTGGCGCGTGTCGGCCCCGTCATGCTCGCGGCGGGCATCATCGCGGCGCTCTCCTTCTGCTCGCTCGCGACGTTCCGGACGGCGACGATCCGGACGTTCGGGTTGTTCACGGGCTTCGGGATACTCTCGGCGCTGGTCATCGAGCTGACGATCATCCCGGCGGTGCGGGCGCTGCTCCCGGCCCCGCGGCGCCGCGAGCGCGAGCGGGAGGCGGCGTCGCATCC
>CAZLYE010000124.1:0-13111 GCA_964562865.1 uncultured Binatia bacterium (SeqCode)
CAGCGCGGTCAAGCGGGCCGCGAGGGACTGCGCTCCGTCGATCGAGCCGAGGGCGACGTCGAGCGCGGAGCCGTTGCCGGCGCCGAACCCCGAGCCGAAGTTCCCGGGGACCGGGAAGTCGGCGAGGAACGGCACCGGCAGCTGGGGCGTCGAGCTGAAGGGCGGCGCGGCGCTTCCGGCTCCCAGCTGGGATCCGCCGACGCCGATCGTCCCGGGGAAGTTGAGCCCCGTCGGGTTCCCGGTCACCGGGCTCGCCTTGAAGCTGTACCCCCACTGTACGCCGAGCGCGCGGGCGAAGTCCTCCGTCGCCTCGACGATGTTCGCCTCGATCAGCACCTGCGGGCTCTGCACGTCGAGCTCGCGGACGAGCTGCGACGCATCCTCGATCCCGCGCGGGATGTCGCGCACGACGATGGTGTTCGTCCGATCGTCGAACGTGACGCTGCCGCGATCGGTGAGCACGCCCTTCACCTTGTCGATCAGCGACTCGTCCGCGCGCGCGTAGTTCACGCGCACGTACTTCACGCGGAGCGGCTCGAGCTCCCGCTCGGCCTCCTCGGCCGCACGCAGCGCCTCACGCTCCTCTTTCAGGCGGGAGACGGTCGAGATGCGGACGACGTTGCCCTCCTGCGTCTTCTCGAGCCGGTTCGATCGCATGACGAGGTCGAGCGCCTGGTCCCACGGCACGTCGGTGAGATGGAGCGTCACCTTGCCCTTCACGTCGTCGGTGGCGATGATGTTGAGGCCGCTCACGTCGGCGAGGACGCGGAGGACGTTCTGGATGTCGGCGTCCTTGAAGTCGAGCGAGATGCGCTGTCCATTGAACGTGCCGCTCGTGTGCCGTGAGTCGTGCTCGCGCATGAGCTTGAACTGCTCCGGCGTGACCGCCTCCGTGGTGAGCGCGGGAGGCGGCGGCGAAGCGATGGACGGCGCCGCCGCGGGAGGCTCAGCGGCGGCCGGGGTCTTGAGCACCTTGACGCCCGCGGTCGGGGTCGGAGCGGGCTTCGCCGGTGCCGGCGCGGCCGCGGCGGGCGCCGGGGTCGCTGCGGGAGGCGAGGCGGCCGTCTGTCCGTCGAACTCCTCGCCCACCGCCGGCTCCTCGACGACCGCCGCCGCGAGGAAGAGCCCGTCGAGCGCCGCGGTGGCCTGGGTGTCACCGATGTCGGCGATCAGATGGTTCCCTTCCTGGTGGACCGAGTGGGGATGGGTCGGCTGGTTCTGATTCAGGTCCGCGACGACGCGCAGCACCTCGCCGTTCGGCGCGACGCGCACCCGGGCGACCACGTCGTCATTCAGGGTGAATCGGCGCGGCTTGGCCGGCGGGTCCTGCTGCGGCCCGCGGAGGTCCATCACGAGCCGCGGCGGCTCCGGCAGGGAGAACTTGCGGACGGCGTCGGGCGCCCTGGTGAGCTCGATCGTCAGGCGACGGCCGGCGCCGACCGTCGCCACCTTGACGTCGGTGACGGCAAGCCACGCGGCGCCCGCAGGCGGGGTCGCGACCTTCGCCGCCGTCTCGGTCCTCGGTGCGGCCTCGGCCTTCGGTGCGGCCTCCGGCGCGGGCTCGCTCTTCGGCGTCTTCGCCGCGCCCTCGGTGTTGGGCGTGCCCTCGGTATTCGCCGCGACCTCGGTCGGCGGCGCGGCCTCGGAGGGCGCCGCGTCCCGGGTGGCCGGCGGGGCGCTCGCCTCGGCGGCGACCGTCTCGCCCAGCTCGATGATCACGTTCGTCCCATCGGCGCGGATGACGTGCGGACCCGGGTCGCGGCTGAAGTCCAGCACCGCACGCAGCTGGCCGGCGTGGGCCCCCACCCGGACCTGCGAGAGAGTCTCGTCCGAGATGGAGAACGTCCGCACCGGCTGCGCCTCCGCCGGGCGAGCCCCGGCGATATCGATCATCAGCCGCGGCGGAGTCCCGAGCGTGATGTCGTGCACGCTCTCCGGCGCCTTCGTGAGCTCGATCGTCACGCGCCGGCCGGCGCCGACGGGCTCGATCTGCACCCCTCGCACGTCGAGCCAGCGAGACTCGGCAGGCGTCGCGTCAGCGGCCTGTGCAGCAGGGGCCTGTGCCGCGGGGGCACTCGCCGTCTCCTGAGCCGGCTTGATGCGCGAGCATGCAGCGCACACCACGAGTAGGACAACCGCACCTCCGAACCGCCTCATTCCTTCCCCCTCTCGGCCGTCCGCAGCTCCATGGTGACCTCGTTCATGCGATGCTCACCGTAGAAGTCGACGGAGTCCTCGCTGATCAGCACCCGTCCCCGTTCGATCTCGCGTACCTGGCCGCCGTTCGGCCCGATCGGCGTGCCCACCTTGACGATGTAGCCGAGCCCCTGATCGTCCTCGACCACGGCGCGCGGCTCGCGCGTGTCGTAGATGATCGCCACCAGCCGGAGTTGGCCGATCTCGTACCGCTGCAGCGGGGTCTGCTCGCCGGTGCGAGCCGACCCGGCACGGGGCGGCCGGAAGGGGTCGCGCCGTCCGGTGGAGTCGTACGGAACGTCGGCCGGCGGCTCGACTGCCTTCGCGAGCTCCGTGTCCGCGGGCGGCGTCTCCGCAGCGCGTCCCGCCGCAGCCGCGGGCGGCGCGTCCGCGGCGTGTCCCGCCGTAGCCGCGAGCGCGAGCACCATCGACCCCAGCCAGCAGATCGTCCGTGACCTCATGCGGGCTTCCCCTGCTTCTGGTCGTTCTTCTTCTTGTCCTGCATCAGCTTCTGGCGCTCCGCCTCGTCGAGGAAGCGGAACGTGGTGGCGGTGCAGGCTGCCTCGAGCGCGACGCGATCGCCGTCGATCTTGGGCTTCGTCAGCTGGATGTTCGTGACGTTCACGATCCGGTCGAGCCGCTTCACCCGATCGAGGAACAGCGCCACGTCGTGGTAGGTGCCTCGCATCTGCATCTCGACCGGCACCTCGGCGTAGAAGTCGTGGGGCACCTCCGCCTTCTGGCGGAAGAGGACGATGTCGAGCCCTGCCGCCCGCCCGCTGGCGGCGACGTTCGAGAGGAGGTCCGCGATCTCGCGCTGATCGGGGAGTCGGGCCTGGGCGCGCTTCAGCTCGGCCC
Organism: uncultured Binatia bacterium (SeqCode); assembly: GCA_964562865.1. Lineage (GTDB taxonomy): Bacteria > Desulfobacterota > Binatia > DP-6 > DP-6 > CAZLYE01. Next base: position 3,055 of record CAZLYE010000124.1, read on the forward strand.
CCAGGTCGCGCAGCTCGCGCTCGGCGGCGGTGCGCGCGTCGGTCTTTTCCCGCTTCGCCGTGAGCTCGGCCCGTTTCTGCGAGACCTCCGCGTGGAGCTCGGTCAGGGCGAGCTGCTCGGGCCCGTAGAGGTAGGTCCAGTCGAGGAAGGCCACCGCCAGCACGACGCCGCAGAGCATGGCGAGCTTCTGCCGGGGCGGCCGGTCGAGCAGCTCGTCGAACACGCCGAGGATCATTTCGCCACCCCCGCCGAAGGCTTGTCGGGCTTGTCGGTCCCGGCGCGCGCGACTCCCGTGGCCCCAGCGGCCGGCCCGCTGTAGTCGATCTGCGCGCGGATCACGAACTTCTTGAGCTTGGCGCCGTCCTGATCGACCTGGCTGGTCTCGTCGAGGTCGACGCTCTGGAAGAACGGGAGGCCCCCCAGCCGTCGCAGGAAGTCGGCCACTGTCTGTTCGTCGACCCCGAGGCCGGTGAGCTTGAGGGCGCCGCCCGTGTCGGCGAACTCGGTGAGCCAGAGCTTGTCCGGCGTCGCGGTGGAGAGATCGGCCAAGATCCGGACGGGGCCAACCTTCTTCGCCTCGAGCTGGCCGATCACGCGGAGCTTCTCGCGGAGCTCCTGCTTCTGCTGCTCGGTCTTGAGGGCGTCGGTGTAGGGCCCCTGGATGGTCGCGAGCTCGTTGGTGATCCGGCGGAGCTCGCGACGCGCCGAGCCGACCCGAACGCCCTGCCAGAGGTGCGCAGCCACCAGGCCGAGCACCGCGACGGCGATGACGAGCGAGCCGAGCGCCAGCTCCTGCCGGCGGCCTGCCGCGCGCTGCGCGTCCTCGACGGGAAGGAGATTGATCCGGATCATTTGTCCCCCGGGCGGCGTGTGGCGAGCCCCACCGTCACCGCGAGCGCCGGCGTGATCGCCTCGGTGAGCTTCTTCTCGACGCCGCGGTCGACCTGGAGGCGCTTGAACGGGTTCGCGATCTCGACTGCGCACCCGAGCCGCTGCGTGAGTTGCGCCGAGAGCCCCGGCATGCGCGCCGTCCCGCCCGACAGGACGACGCCCCCGAGGGGCTCGTCGGTCGCGGCGGTCCAGAAGAAGCTGAGCGCGCGCTGGATCTCCTCGACGATGAACTCCGTCACGGACCCGAGCACCGGCTCGACCGCATCCGGCTCCACGTTGCCGGCCTTCCGGCCCATCTTCAGGGCGTCGGCATCCGCCGGCGAGACGCCGAGCTGCCGGACGAGCGCGTCGGCGTACTCGGCACCGCCCACCGGCACGTCGCCCGTGAAGGTGGAGCGTCCCTGCTTCAGGATGTTGATCGACGAGTAGCGCGCGCCGATGTTCACGAGCGCGACGGGATGGCCGTCGGGCGCGTCGTAGTTCAACTCGAACATGTTCTCGAGCGCGAAGTAGTCGACGTCGACCAGAACCGGCTCGAGCTCGGCGGCGCGGATCGCCTCGGTGTAGCTGTTGATGATCTCCTTCTTCACCGCGACGACGAGGACCTCCATCTTGTTGCCGTCCTCGATCAGGTCGATGAGCTGGTAGTCGAGGTTGACGTTGTCGAGCGAGTCGGGGATCAGGTGACCCGCCTCCGCCAGCACCGCGGACTCGACCGACGCCGAGGCGTGACCGGGAAGGATGACCTTCTTCACGATCACCGCGGGCCCGGGCACGGCCGTGATCACTTCCCTCGCCTGCGTCCCGGTCTCCGCGACGAGCTTGCGGATCGCCTCGACCACCGGGCCCTCGTCCTGGATGACGTTCGACTGGACGACGGTCGGGGGCAGCGCGGCGACGCCGAGGGCGGTGAGGCGGGGCCCACCCGGTCCGTGCTGGGCCTCGGCGAGCTTCACGCTGCTCGAGCCGATGTCCAGGATCAGGTAGCCGCTCTGCGGCCGGAACGGATTGCGAAGCTTCGCAGCCAGGATCCGCTTGACAAGCGGATGGCTGCTCAGACCCTCTGCGAGCGCCAAGGCATCCTCCTCCTCGTCACCACCCCACCCGACTCCGCCCGGCGGTGAAACCGTCTAAGACTCAGAAATCAAGCAGAAAAACCGGCCAAAGTATGCGCCGGCGCCCCCAGGTTGTCAAAGCCCGATCCGCGAAAGTCCACCATCCGAGGTCTTCGTCAATGCAACGCGCGTGCCTCATCACCCTCTCGGGTCCCAGAAACGAGAAGACCCGGTTGCGGTTTCCCCAACCGGGTCTCCTCGTGTGCAGAAAGGAGGGGCTGGAAGCGGGTGGTGCAAGCTGGGTGCCACGGATCCTCGCGATTCGGGCCTTCTCTCTCCGTCGCCCCCGGGCCGCGAGGCGCAACGTTCCGTTCAATTTCCGCCCTCGGAGACGAAATCGTGACACGTGACCACGACCCACGACGGCAAAATTGACAGCCGGGACGGCGGCCCCTAACTGGGACGCCCATGCACGGGCTCGTTGAGATCGCGCCGGTCCCGCCCGTGCCGCTGCACGACCTGCTCACCTACCGCGTCCCGGAGGCGCTGCTCGCGCAGGTCCAGCCCGGCGTGCGCGTCCGGGTGCCGCTCGGCCGCCAGACCCGGACCGGGGTCGTGGCCGGCTTCGCCGCGGCTCCTCCGCGGGGCGAGCTACGGAGCATCCTCGACGTCCTCGAGCCGGACCCGTTCCTCCCGCCCGACCTCCTCGATCTCTGCCGATGGACCGCGCGGTACTACCTGACGTCGCTCGCCGAGGTGATCGCGACCATCGTCCCGGCGTCCGTCCCGCCCGCGGGGCGCGAGCGCGTCGTCCGGCTCGTCCAGCACCTGACCGCCGAGGAGGAGCTCGCGCTCGCGCGGCGGGCGCCCGCCCGCGCCCGGGCGTACCGGGCGCTCGCAAGCGCGCCGGACGGGGAGATGCCGGCGAGCGCGTTCCGCGATGCGGGCGGCAGCGGTGCCGTGCTCCGCGCCCTCACGGCGGCGGGCATCGCCGAGGTCGTGCTGCGCGAGCGGGCGGACCCGTCCGCCGCACCCGCGGGCGACCGGGCCCGTCTGCGCCTCACCGCGGGCCAGGAGGACGCGGTCGACGCGCTCGGGCGCGCGCTCGCCGCCGGCACGACAGCATCGTTCCTCTTGCACGGCGTCACGGGCAGCGGGAAGACCGAGGTGTTCCTCCACGCCGCCGAGCGCACGCTCGCCGCCGGACGCGACGTCATCATGCTCGTCCCCGAGATCGCGCTCACGCACCAGCTGGTGGAGCGCGTGCGTGGATGGTTCGGCGATCGCGTCGCGGTCCTTCACAGCGGGCTCGGTCCCCGCGAGCGATGGAACGAGTGGCGGCGCATCCGCGACGGACGAGCGCGCGTGGTGGTGGGCGCACGCTCGGCCGTGTTCGCGCCGGTCCGTCGCGTGGGGCTCCTCGTCGTCGACGAGGAGCACGATGCGGCCTACAAGCAGGAGGAGGGCCTCCGCTACAATGCGCGCGACCTGGCCGTGGTGCGCGCGCGGCTGGCAGGTGCGGTCGCCCTCCTCGCGTCGGCCACGCCGTCCGCGGAGAGCTACCAGGCGGCGCTCGACGGACGGCACAGGCTCCTCGAGCTCCACGAGCGACCGACCGCGCACGCCCTGCCGGCGGTCGAGATCGTCGACCTGCGCACCCGGGCCGACCGCGCCGGCGCGCCGCGCCTGTTCGCGGAGGAGCTGCAGCGCGCGCTCGAGGCGAACCTCCACGCCGGGCAGACGCTCGTCTTCCTCAACCGCCGCGGGTTCGCCGTCTACATGCAGTGCGCGGCCTGCGGCGCGACCGTCACGTGCCCCCACTGCAGCGTGACGCTCGCGTGGCACCGCGCGGCCGGCGCGCTCGTCTGCCATCACTGTCGCCACACGCGCCGCACGCCGTCGACGTGCGGGGAGTGCGGCGCCGGACGCCTGGAGGCCTTCGGCGTCGGCACGGAGCAGATCGAGGCGGCGCTCAAGGCATGCTACCCGCTCGCGACCGTCGGCCGGCTCGACCGCGACGCCGCGCGCCGGCCCGGAGCGCAGCGGCGCATCCTCCGGGCGTGGCGGACCGGCGAGACCGACATCCTCGTCGGCACCCAGATGGTGAGCAAGGGTCACGACGTCCCCGGCGTCACGCTGGTCGCGGTCCTGCTCGCCGACCTGTCGCTCAACGTCCCCGACTTCCGCGCGGCGGAGCGCACGTTCCAGCTCCTCGTGCAGGTCGCGGGACGCGCCGGGAGAGGCGAGGCGCCGGGGCGCGTCGTCGTGCAGACGCTCCGCCCGGAGCACCCGAGCCTCGTCGCCTCCGTGCGCCACGACTACGCCGGCTTCATGGCCGGCGAGCTGGCGCGCCGCCGGGCCCTCGGCTACCCGCCGTTCGCGCGCCTCGTGAATCTGCGGCTCGACGGGCGGGAGGCGGCGGCGGTCGAGCGCGCGGCCCGCGAGCTCGCCGCGCAGCTCCGGCGCCGGGCACGCGCGCTCGGGCTCGGCGAGGAGAGCGTGCTCGGCCCCGCGCCGCCGCCGCTCGAGAGGGTGCGAGGCCGTTACCGCTGGCAGATCGTCCTCCGCAGCGCCGACGTCCGCTCGCTCCGCGCGCTGGCGCGCTTCGCGCGGGGCGCGGTGATCGCGCCGAGCGCGTCGCGTCCGCGTCTCGTAATTGATGTGGATCCATACAGCATGCTATAGGTTCGGGTTCCGCCCGCGCCGTCATGGCTCTCCGCGAGATACTGAAGTACCCCAACCAGCTGCTGAAGGAGCGCGCCGCGCCCGTAGCCAACCTCGACGCCGACGTGGCCCGGCTGGTGGAGGACATGGCCGAGACGATGTACGCCGCGCCCGGGGTCGGGCTCGCCGCCACCCAGGTCGGCATCGGCCGGCGCATCATCGTGCTCGACGTGCACGGGCCGGACGAGGAGCCCGGGAAGCGGCTCATGAAGCTCATCAACCCGGAGATCGCCGAGCGCGACGGCGAGGTCGTGTGGGAGGAGGGCTGCCTGTCCGTCCCGGAGCTGACCGCGCCGGTGCGGAGGGCGCGCCGGGTGCTGGTGCGTGCCTGGACGCCGGAGGAGCGCGAGGTCGAGATCGAGGCCGAGGAGCTGCTCGCGGTCGCGCTGCAGCACGAGATCGACCACCTGGACGGGAAACTCTTCCTCGACCGCCTGTCGCGGCTCAAGCGGGACCTCTACCGGGCGCGCCAGCGGAAGCTCGAGCGCCAGGGACGGAAGAGCGGCAGCGGCCAGCGGCCGCTCCTCATCTAGTTGGTTCCATCCGGCACGACGCCCTGGCGCACGGTGTTCATGGGAACGCCGGCGTTCGCGTGTCCGATCCTCGAGGCGCTCCTCGCTCGCTCCGATCCGGTGGTCGGCGTCGTGTGCCAGCCGGATCGGCCCCGGGGACGCGGGCTCGACGTGTCCGCCCCCGAGGTGAAGCGCCTCGCCCTCCAGCTCGGAGTTCCGGTGCTCCAGCCCGAGCGGATCCGCGATGCCACGTTCCTCGACGCGCTCCGTGCCCTCGCGCCCGACCTGATCGTGGTCGCCGCGTACGGGAAGATCCTCCCGCGCGCCGTGCTCGACCTCCCGCCGCGGGGCTGCGTGAACGTGCACGCCTCGCTGCTGCCGCGCCATCGGGGCGCCGCGCCGGTCGTCTGGACCATCCTGGCCGGCGACGCCACGACCGGCGTCACCATCATGGCGATGAACGAGGAGATGGACGCGGGCGACATCCTCCTCCAGCGCGAGACGCCGGTGCGCCCGGACAACACCGGCGGCTCGCTCCTCGAGCGGCTCGCCGCGCTCGGGGCCTCCGCGATCGGCCAGGCGATCGACGGCCTCCACGCGGGGACGATCCGTCCGACGCCGCAGCCGGCGGCGGGCGTCACGTTCGCGCCGCGGATCGAGCGCGAGCACTGCCGCATGGACTGGACGCGTCCGGCGGTCGAGATCGAGCGGCAGGTTCGAGCGCTCGCACCGACGCCCTCCGCGTTCACGTCGCTCGCCGGACGGCTCCTGAAGATCCATCGGGCCGAGGTCGATCGCGCCGCGGCGGCGGGCGAGCCGGGTCGGGTGGTCGCGGTCGGTCCGGCGGGGATCGTCGTCGCGACGGGCTCCGGGGCGCTCCGCCTGCTCGAGCTGCAGCTCGAGGGGCGCCGCAGGCTCGCCGCGGCGCAGTTCCTGGCCGGGCACCCGATCGCGCCGGGCACATGCCTCGGCGCCGCGTAGCGGCCCGTCCGGACCGCTCCGACGCCCGCGCGCTCGCGCACGACGTCCTCGTGCGCGTCGAGTCGACCGCGGCGTGGGCCGACGTTCTCCTCGGCCGGCGCCTCGCCGGCACGCGTCTCGGCCCGGCGGACCGGGCGCTCGTCACGCGTCTCGTCTACGGGACGCTTGCGTGGCAGGGACGGCTCGATCATCACCTCCGCGGGCTCGTGAGCGCCCCGTGGGAGACGCTCGACCCGCCGGTGCGCGCGGCGCTCCGGCTCGGGCTCTACCAGCTCCTCTTCCTCGATCGGGTGCCGGCCTACGCGGCGGTCGACGCGAGCGTGTCGCTCGCGCGCGCGGCCGGCCGTGGCGCGGCGGGCCTCGTGAACGCGGTGCTCCGGCGCGCGGCGACCGCCGGCACGGCAGGCCTCCCGCTCCCCGACGCGGCCGCCGACCCAGTCGGGCGTCTGGCCGTCGAGTGGTCGCATCCCCGATGGCTCGTGGAGCGGTGGGCCGCGGAGCTCGGGCTCGACGAGCTGCCCGCGCTCCTCGCGGCGAACAACGTCCACGGGGCGACCGCCGTGCGCGCGAATCGGCTCCGAACGACGCGGGACGCGCTCCTCGCCGAGCTGTCCGCGGCCGGCGTGGATGCCGCGCCGAGTCGGTGGACGGCCGACGGCGTCGTGATCGGGCGGAGCAGCGCGCGGCTGCGCGAGCTCCCGGCTTGGCGCGAGGGCCGGTTCGCCTTCCAGGGCGAGGCATCGCAGCTCGTCACCGCACTCCTCGGCCTCACGCCGGGCGACCGCGTGCTCGACGCCTGCGCCGCGCCGGGCGGGAAGGCGACGCACGCGGCCGGCCTGGTCGGCGCCGACGGGCTCGTGGTGGCCGTCGACCGTCGAACGGCCGGCGCACGGCGGATCGCGGCGGAGGCGGCGCGGCTCGGGGCCACCGCCGTGCACGTGCTCGTCGGCGACGCCCGGCGGGTCCCCTCCGCGGCGCGCTTCGACGCCGTGCTCGTCGACGCCCCGTGCAGCGGTCTCGGCACGCTCCGACGCCACCCGGAGCTCCGCTGGCGCCGCCGGCCGGAGGACGTGCCACGGCTCGCCGCACTGCAGCGGGAGATCCTGGGCGGCGTCGCGCCGCTCGTCCGTGGGGGCGGCGTCCTCGCCTATGCGGTGTGCACGCTCGCGCGCGAGGAGACCGACGACGTGATCGAGTGGTTCCGTCGCGCCCATCCCGGCTTCCGCCTGGAGGACGCGGCGACCCGGATCCCTGCCGAGGTCGTGACGCCGGCCGGCACGATGAGGACGTTGCCCCATCGCCACGGTCTCGACGGCTTCTTCGCCGCCCGCCTGCGGCTGGAATCGGCGCGGGTGCTCGGCTAGACCGGCAACGTGCCCAGCATCGCCCCCTCGATCCTGTCGGCGGACTTCGGGCGCCTCGGCGACGAGGTGCGTGCCGTGTCCGCCGCGGGGGCCGATCTGATCCACGTCGACGTGATGGACGGGCACTTCGTCCCGCCGATCACGATCGGGCCGCTCGTGGTCGCGGCGATCCGCCAGGCGACGCGCCTGCCGCTCGACGTCCATCTCATGGTGGAGGAGCCGGGAGCGCAGGTCCCGGAGTTCGTGCGCGCGGGAGCGAACGGGTTGACCGTCCACGTCGAGGCCTCGCGCGACGTGCAGGCGCTGCTCGCCGCGATCGGCCGGCACGGCGTGCGGCGGGGCCTCGCGCTCAACCCGCCGACGCCGCTCGAGGCGGTCCGACCGTTCGTGCACGCGATCGACCTGCTGCTCGTGATGAGCGTCAACCCGGGCTGGGGCGGTCAGCCTTTCGTCGACGGGTCGCTCGAGAAGCTCGCCGCGGCGCGCCGGCTCCGCGACGAGACCGGTGCGCGCTTCGACATCGAGGTCGACGGGGGCATCAAGCCACACAACGCGGCCGACGTCGCCCGGGCCGGCGCCGACGTCCTGGTCGCCGGGTCGGCGATCTTCGGGTCGCGGGACTACGCGGCCACGATCCGGGCGCTCCGCGGGTCGTGACGCCCGGGCCGGCTCCTGCCGGCGCGTGAATCCCCGATCGGGATCCTCAATAACAGAGGCATGAAGAACGGGCTGAGCGCCGCGGCGCTTCTGACGCTCTCGAACCTCTTCATGACCGCCGCCTGGTACGGGCACCTCCGCTTCACGCGGGCGCCGCTCGTGCTCGCTGTGCTTGCGAGCTGGGGCATCGCGCTGTTCGAGTACTGCCTCCAGGTCCCCGCGAACCGGATCGGCTACCGCGTGCTCTCGGCGTACCAGCTGAAGGTGATGCAGGAGTCGATCACGCTGGTGGTCTTCATGGGATTCGCCGCGTTCTGGCTCGGCGAGGGCGTGCAGCCGAGATACCTCGCCTCGTTCGGGCTCGTGCTCGCCGCCGTCGTCGTGGCCTTTCGCTGAGCGAGAAGGCCGGGGGAGACGGACCGCCCGCCCTCGTTGTCGGCCCGCCTCCCTTGTCCGGCCACACGGCCACGGATCAGCTTCCGTGGCCCTTCGAGCTCACGGCCGGGTCGACCGTGATCTGGTCCTTCAGGCGCTCGTAGAGCTTGTCCCCGATACCCTTCACCTTGCGGAGATCCTCCGGCTTCCGGAACGGCTCCTCCGTCCGGTAGTCGACGATCGCCTTCGCCTTCGCGGCACCGATGCCGGGCAGGCGGGCCAGCTCGTCCGCGCTCGCGGAGTTGAGGTTCACCAGGGCACCGCCGCTCGCAGGCGCGGCGCCGGCGGCGACGGCGCCGCGCCCGGTCCCCAGCACCACGAGCCCGCAGAGGAGCCCCGCCACCACTGCCTTGCCGAGTCGCTTCATGTCCACCTCCCTTGGCGCCCCCGCGGCGCCGCTACGCGCGGGGCACGAGGCAAGCCCCGTGCCGCCGGCGCACGCCGTGGATCGTGCCCGCGACGCCCGATGCGAAGCGCGCGGTGCAACGGGACGTCACACCGAACGGCGCCGACCTTTCCTTGGCGCAACGCCTGTGTTAAGCGGGCTCGCACGCGCTGGCCGGCGCTGCACGGGGTGTAGCTCAGCCTGGTAGAGCACTGCGTTCGGGACGCAGGAGCCGCTGGTTCAAATCCAGTCACCCCGACCATCTCCTCCGGCCAGCCGACTCGAGCAGGACGAGAACGATCGGGTGAGGCTTCCAACTCGGTTGACCGGCGCGGCGCCGCTCATCGCGCTCCTTCTCGTCTCGCTCGCCCACGCGGAGAGCGCGACGACGAAGGAGCGCGCCCGGCTCCGCCAGGGCCCCGGCGCCTCGACGGATCTGCTCGGCGAGCTCGACGCCGGAGAGCGGGTCGACGTCATCGGCGAGAGCGGCGGCTGGCGACAGGTCCGCACCACCGATGGGCGCGTCGGCTACCTGTGGTGGGAGCATCTCCAGCGCGAGGGTGAGGCGCGGCCGCCGGCGGACGGCCAGACCCCGCCCGTCCGCCCGCTCGCCGATCAGGTCCATGACCTGCGCGACGACGTCGCGGCGCTCCGCCAGCGCCCGGAGCCGGCGACGGCGGCGGACCTCGAACGCGTCCGGCAGGAGCTCGAGCGCCTCTCCACGGCCGAGCGAGACCTCGCTCGCCGGTTCGACGAGCGTCCCGTCGTCGGAGCGGCAGGTGATCCCCCCGCGGAGGGTGGCGGGACGTTCGCGCCAGCGTTCCTCCTCGTCGGGGCGATCGTCGGCTTCGCGGCGAGCCGCCTGCTGCAGCGGCGGCGCGATCACCGGGTGCGCGGCCGGCTCAGGCTGTGAACGGCCCTCGCGGGTGGCGGTCCTTCTCGTCGTAGTCGGCTACCTGTGCGGCTCGATCCCGTGGGGTGTTCTCCTCACCCGGCGGGTCGGGATCGACGTACGTCGCACGGGCAGCGGCAACATCGGGGCGGCGAACGTGG
>CAZLYE010000125.1:0-6099 GCA_964562865.1 uncultured Binatia bacterium (SeqCode)
GCTCACCAGATGAAACGACGCCGCGAGCGCGCGCGCGGCCTGCGGTCCGTCGTGCCCGGTCGCCGCGAACCAGCCCGCGAGCAGCAGCCCGAGCGCGGGCGGATGGTGCCCGTACGGGACGAGTCGTCCGGTGCGCGGATCGTAGAAGAAGTCGCGCCCGCGGGTGACCCCGAGGCCGAGCGCGCGATGCGTTCGCGCATACGAGGAATAGCGACGGCCGTTGTCGTCGTGCATCCACCGCCACGGGTCCCCGGACCGGATCGCGAGGAGCCCCAGGAGGAGCGCCAGCACGAGCGCCACGACGGGCAGCGGAAGCCTCGGATGTCGGGTCCCCTCCGCGTGCGCGCCCGACATCCCGGCGCGACCTAGCACGCCGCCCGGGCGGCGCAAAGCGTCGCCGGCGGCCTACCGGCGCGGGCGGAACTTCGGGAGCGTGACCTCGTCGTTCACCTTCACGAAGACCGCCTCGACCGGCATCCCGATCCGGAGCTCCTCGTTGGCGCACTCGACGACGTTCGAGTGCAGACGGATGCCCTCGTCCAGCTCGACGATCGCGACGTTGTAGGGCACGTCCTCGAAGAAGGCCGGATGCTGCGGGCGATGGACGACGATGAAGGAGTAGATCGTCCCCCGGCCCGACAGCGCGACCCAGGCGCCGCCCTCGGCGAGGCACGCGGGGCAGAGAGCGCTCGGCGGCCAGCGGAGGTGCCCGCACGTGCCGCAGCGCTGAGCCCGGAGCTCTCCCTGCCGGCACCCCTCCCAGTACGGGGCGCCGTCCTCGGTGATCGCGGGCAGGGGTTTCTCGATGACGAACATCAGGCGGCACCGTTCGCGCGGCGCGCGGCCGGGAGCGGCGCGGCGTCGACCGTGCGGAGGAAGTCGGCGACGAGCCGGTTGAACCGCGGCGCCTGCTCGAGCATCGGCAGGTGGCCGCACGCGTCCAGCACGGCGAGGCGCGCGTGCGGGACCTCGCGCATCAGCCGGCGGCTGCCGGAGAGGGCGATCAGCCGGTCGTTCCGCCCCCACACGAGCAGCGTCGGCTGCGTCAGGTGGCGGAGCGGCTGGCGCCCGGCCGCGATCGAGCCGATCAGCGAGCGGTTCACGGCGCGGGCGAAGCTCGGAAAATCCTCGTGCGCCAGACGCTCGGCGAGGGTGCGCCGGCGCTCGGCGCAGGCCGGCTGCGACGGATCGTACACCGACTGGTCGAACGCCCAGGGCAGCGCGACCCGGAGGAGGCCGGGCCGGGCGGCCGCGCCGATCGCCCAGCGGAGCGCCTGCACGCTCGTCCCGAACCCACCGGCCGGGGCGGCCAGCACGAGCGCGCGCGTCCACGCGGGGTACGACAGCCCGAGCTCGATCGCGATCTGGCCGCCGAGCGAGCTCCCGACCACGATGGCCTCGGGAATGCCGAGCTCGCGTCCGAGGCTCCGGATCATCCCGGCGTGGAAGTCGACGGTGTAGGGCGCGTCGGGCTTCGCGGAGCGCCCGTGGCCCGGGAGATCGGGCGCGATCACGCGCCAGCGGTTCGCGAACGCGGAGATCGTGAACTCCCAGTGCGCGTGGGTCGCGCTGAGCCCGTGGATGAGGACGAGCGCCGGCCCCTCACCCGCCTCGACGAAGTGGAGGCGGGTCCCGTCGACGACGATCTCGCGGCTCGTCATCGGCGCAGCACCGCGACGGTGTACGCGACGGTCGGCGGCGGCTCGTGGGGCGCGCCACCGTAGCCGGTCACCATGGAGAGCTCGACGTCCGGCACCTGGCAGGGCGACGTGCCGCGGATCTGGCGGACCGCCTCCGCCACGTGGCCGAAGCCGGAGAGATGCCCTTCGGACAGGAGCCCCCCGGCCGTGTTCGCCGGCAGCCGGCCGCCGACGTTCAGCTCACCTGCCTCCACGAACCCCCCGACGTCGTCCCACCTGCAGAAACCATACGCCACGAGCTCGTGGATCACGAGCGGCGTGAACCCGTCGTAGAGCTGCACCACGTCGACGTCCGCCGCCGTGCAGCCGGCCATCCGGTACGCGGCGTCCGCCGCCTCGGCGCCGCCGCCCCGGCCGTCGTCACGCGGCCGGATGATCTCCGAGGAGTGCACCTGCCCGAGGCCCGAGATGAGCGCCGGCCGCTGGCGGAGGTCGCGTGCCTGCTCGGTGTTGGTGACGATCACCGCGCCGCCCCCGTCGGTCACGAGGCAGCAGTCGAGGAGGCGGAGCGGATCGTTGATCATCTTCGAGCGCTGGTGGTCCTCGATCGTGATCGGCTCGCGCTTCTGGGCGAGCGGATTCGTCCCGGCGTGCCGCCGCCAGGTGACGGCGAGGTGGCCGTACTGCCGGCTCGTGATGCCGTGCTCGTGCATCTGCCGGCGCGCGACGTGGCCCATGAAGGTGATGGCCCCGATGTCGCCGTACGGGACCGCCCACGGCGATCCGAAGAGCATCGGGATGACGCCCTGCGGGCTGTTCTGGCAGGCGAACGCGCAGAGCACCGTCGAGCAGAAGCCCGCCTCGATCGCCATGACGGCGGTCTGCACCATGCCGAGCGCGGTCGCGCCACCCATGTCCATGGTGGAGCAGAACGCCGGCGTGATGCCGAGGAACGCCGCCACCCGCGACGCCCACCCGTGCTGCTCTCCCATCACCGCCGGCATCAGCACGAGGACGCCGTCGATCGCGTCGCGGGACACGCCGCAGTCGTCGATCGCGCGCTTCGCCGCCTCGAGCGTGAAGCCCATCGTGCTCGTGCCCGGGAGCTTCCCGAACCGCGAGAGCCCGATGCCGGCGATCGCGTAGCGGTCGCGCAGCCGCGCCGGATCCATGCTCACCGGCGTGGAACGGCGAGGACGGCGCTCCCGACCAGCTTCCGCTCGCCCGCCTGGTTCTCGGTCCAGATCTCGCACTCGGCGACCCGCTCGCCGTCCCGGTCGGTGATCGCCGTCACCCGCCCGCGGCAGGTGATCACCTCGCCCGGCCACGTGAGCTTCGCGAAGCGCGTCCGGAACCGCCGGACGGACCCCACGCCACCGGCCTGGACGAGGAACTCGGCGAGATAGCCCATCGAGAGCATCCCGTGCGCGAAGACGCCCGAGTAGCCCGCGTTCCGCGCGAACTCCTCGTCGAGGTGCATCGGGTTGGGGTCGCCCGACGCCGCCGCGTAGGCCTTCAGGTCCTCGCGGGTGATCGGCCCCTTCACGAGCGGCGGGAGCTCGTCTCCGATCGCGAGCGTCACGTGCGCCTCGAGATGAGCGTGTTCCGCGAGAAGAAGACGGGACGCCCGTCGGCGTCGCGCGCCTCCGTCTCGAGGACGACGAAGTCGAGCGTCCCGCTCGAGCCCGCCTTCTCGTACACGTCGGAGATCCGCCCGGTGAGCGTGAGCGTCTCGCCCACGCGGATCGGGCGCGTGTACTCGAACTCCTGCTCGCCGTGGACGAGCGTCATGAAGTTGAGCCCGAGCTCGAGGAAGGTGTCCATGCCGCCCGCCATCGCCTGCGTCATGAACGCGATGGGATACGACGGCGGGGCGACCAGGCCGCCGAACGGCCCGCGCCGTGCGGCCTCGGGATCGACGTAGAGCGGGTTCGGGTCGCCGAGCGCGCGGGCGAACGCGGCGACATGCTCCGCCGTCACCGTCGCGCTGCCGGTCGAGAGCACCCGGCCGATCATGTCCTTCGACGGCACGGCGCTCAGTCCATCCGGAACGCCTTGCGCGTCCGCTGCTCCCACGCGGCGAGCGGGATGTGCTCGCGCATGGCCTTCATCTGCTCGTAGAGCGGCAGCCCCGCCCGCTGCTCCGCCGTCCACTCGGCGGCGAAGCGGCCGGAGCGGATGTCGTCGAGCGCCGCGAGGAGCCGCGGACGGAGGTCGAGGTCCATGAGGCGCGCGCTCCGGGTCATCGAGCCGTACTGGGAGGTGTGCGAGTGGAAGTCCATCTGCGCGATCAGTCCCGTGTCGACGAAGCGCTGCGCGGTGTAGGCGAGCTCGCCGGACATGTAGAGCTCCATCAGCACCGCCTCCGGCGGGTACCCCTGCTCCACCAGCAGCTCGATCGACTGCCGGAGCGCCAGCCCGAACGCCGGCCCGAACCCCTGCTCCGTGAACAGGTCGAGATGGGCCTCCTGGGCCATCGTCAGCTCGAGGCACCCGACCCGCGTCGACCCGATGCCCTTCGCGAGGGCGAGCATGCGGACCTTCGCGCGTCCCGTCGCGTCGCGGTGGACGGCGACGAACGAGGGAAATCCCCTCCCCTCGACGTAGCGGTCGCGAACGCCGGGCCCGATCATCCGCGGCGCGACGAGCACGACGTCCAGCTCCGGCGCCGGGACGATGAGCTCGAACGCGACGTTGTACCCGGAGGCGAACGACACGCACGCGCCCGGCCTGAGCCCGGGCGCGACGTCGCGCCGATAGACCTCCGGCATGACCTCGTCGGGGACGAGGAGCATGACGACGTCGGCACGCCGGGCCGCCTCGGCAACGTCCATCGCGTCGAAGCCCTCGGCGACGGCACGGGCGCGCGCCGCGTCCCCGATGTTCCCGACGACGACGCGCAGGCCCGAGTCCCGGAGGTTCAGGGCCTGCGAGCGCCCCTGGTTGCCGTAGCCGACGACCGCGATCGTCTCGCCCGCGAGCGCGGCGAGATCGGCGTCCTCGTCGTGAAAGACCGTCGCCATGACGCGATCCAGACTGCTCATCAATCAGTCGATTAGAGCAATCGCCCGGACGGTATGGCGAAGCGGCGCGTCGGCTGTCAAGGGCGAGCGGTCAGTCGACCCAGCGGTTCATCGCGCGGACGCGCGTCTCGGCGACCAGCAGGTAGTTCCGGACGGCCTCCCGGCACCGCGTCTGGACGCCCCGCGTGACCGCCACGCGCCGGAAGACGTCCGCGGCCTTGTCACCGTGCTCGGGCTCCGCGTAGGCGTGGACCTCGAAGTTCCGCACCTTGACGCCGTAGTGGTCGTGGAGGCCCTGGTAGAGCGTCCGTGCGTAGCCGCTCCCCGCGGCCACCCGCTCGCCCGCGTACCCGAAGACCGCGAGCCCCTCCTCGTACGAGCGGCGGACGTAGTAGAGCATCGTGCAGGTCATCGCGATCGTCTCGGGAAGCGGCGTGTAGGCGCGGATGTCCTCGTCGGTGAGGCCGAGCTGGTGGCAGAACTCGACCTTCATCTGGACGTGGTTCGGGTCGTGGAGGTAGCCCGCCTCGTCGGCGAAGTTGTGCGCCCAGTGCCGGTAGTGCTCCGACTCGTCCATCGTGAACGCGTAGCCGTCCGGAGCGTTCGCGATCAGGAGCGCGAACTCGGGCGTCATCCACTTGCCGAGGTGGTAGTACTCCAGCGCCAGACGCTGCACGACCTCGCGCGACGCCGCGCCCCGGCCGATCGCGGGAATGACCCGGTCCTGGCCGAAGGTGTCGTGCGTCTCGATGAGGCGGTCGAGGTCGGCCAGGTATTCGTCGACGGGCGTCGGCGGTGCGAGATCCGGCATGCGGGCGACGGTACCGCACGGCCGACCGGGCCGGCAAGGGCGGCGTCCGCTTGTGGCCCTTCCCGGCCGGCGCTACCCTGCGCGCGTCATCGGTGAGTCGGTGAGGAGGGCGTTCGGATGGAATCGAACTGCTCGCACTACTCTCTGAAGGTCGTCGATCCGGCGATCGACCCCGCGTACCACGACGGCGTTCCCCCGAGGCCGCGGCACGCGAAGCTCGTGGGGGAGATCTCCGCGGACTGGCCGGTGTCGCGCATCCCCGCGGCGCTCCGCCGGCTGCAGACGATCTCGATCGAGGCGCTGGAGGACGAGCTCGAACGCGAGGCGGCCCGCGAGGAGGTCACCTAGACTCGTTGACAGGCGTTTCCGTGCGGTGTTACGCGGCGCGGATGCGACTCATCGACCGAATCGCGATCGTCACCGGAGCAGCGCAGGGCATCGGCCGTGCCTACGCTCTCCGCTTCGCCCGCGAAGGGGCGCACGTCGTCGTGGCCGACCTTCGCGAGGACGCGGCACGCGAGACCGCGGCCGAGTGCAGCCGGACCGGGCCGGAGGCCGCCGCGCTGGCCGTCGACGTGTCGGACGAGGCCAGCACGCGCGCGCTGGCCGACGAGACCGCGCGCCG
>CAZLYE010000126.1:0-3341 GCA_964562865.1 uncultured Binatia bacterium (SeqCode)
AAGTCACGGTTCCCCATCGTCGCCTTCATGCCGAGACGCTTCATGGACGAGATGCCCGACGCGATCCCGCAGCGGGTTTTCGGCCGCTTCGGTGTGCGTCGCTCGGACCGACACTCGGACCGCCCTTGCTTGACCCCTCCCCCGAGCGCACGTTAGACGCCGCTGATGCGCAGTCCCCGTGACTTCCTGAAGCCGCTCGCGCTCGGCGCGCCCGAGCCGCCGCGCGACATTCCCATCAAGCCGTCCCGCTGCATCCACTTCTTCGATCCCTCGAACCCCAAGATGGCGGCCAAGCTCCCCGAGCTCGCGAAGCAGACCGACATCCTGCTCGGCAACCTCGAGGACGCCATCCCCGCCGACCGGAAGGTCGAGGCGCGGGAAGGGCTCGTGAAGGTCGGGCGCGAGGTCGACTTCGGCGACACGCCGCTCTGGACGCGCGTCAACAGCCTCGACAGCCCGTGGTTCCTCGACGACGTCACGCGCCTCGTAGCCGAGATCGGCAACCGGCTCGAGGTGGTGATGATCCCGAAGGTCGAGGGGCCGTGGGACATCCACTACGTCGACCGCCTCCTCGCGCAGCTGGAGGCCCGGCACAAGCTCGGGCGCGCGCTCCTCGTGCACGCGATCCTCGAGACCGCGCTCGGCGTGACCAACGTGGAGGAGATCTGCGCGGCGAGCCCGCGCATGCAGGGCATCAGCTTCGGTCCCGCGGACCTCGCCGCCTCCCGGCGCATGAAGACGACGCGCGTCGGCGGCGGGCACCCCGCCTACCTGGTGCGGACGGACCCCGATCCTAAGAACCCGACCACTCCGCGCGTCACCGCGCAGCAGGACCCGTGGCACTACTCCATCGCGCGGATGGTCGACGCCTGCGCGGCCACCGGCGCCCTCCCCTTCTACGGGCCGTTCGGCGACATCTCGGATCCGATCGGGTGCGAGGACCAGTTCCGCGCGGCCTTCCTCCTCGGCTGCGTCGGCGCCTGGTCGCTCCACCCGAGCCAGATCGACATCGCGAAGCGCGTCTTCAGCCCACCGGTCGAGGAGGTGCTCTTCGCGAAGCGCGTCCTCGAGGCGATGCCCGACGGCCGCGGCGTCCTCATGCTCGACGGGAAGATGCAGGACGACGCCACCTGGAAGCAGTGCAAGGTGATGGTGAACCTCGCCCAGCTCCTCGCGCGCAAGGACTCGCAGCTCGCGAAGGCCTACGGCTTCGCCTGATCGGTCCGTCATGCTGACGCGCGTGCATCACGTCGGGCTCGTCGTCCGCCGGCTCGAGGACGGGCTCGCGTTCTGGCAGGACACGCTCGGCCTCCGGGTGGCGAAGGAGGCGACGGTCCGCGATCAGGGCGTCCGTGCGGCGCTCCTCCCGATCGGTCGGAGCGAGATCGAGCTCCTCGAGCCCGTCGATCCGGCGGGCGGCGTCGCCAAGTTCCTCGAGCGCCGCGGCGAGGGCCTGCACCACGTGTGCTTCGAGACGCCCGACGTCGCCGCCGAGCTGGCCGCGGCCCGCGGCCGGAACCTTCCCCTGATCGACGAGGCGCCGCGGCCCGGCCTCGCCGGCATGATCTGCTTCCTCCACCCGAAGGGCACCCGGGGCGTCCTGGTCGAGTTCGCGACACCTCCCCACGCGCCCGCCCACGATCCGGCCGGCACCGGCGCGTTCGCCGGCCTCGCCCTCCGCGAGGTCACCGCCCGGAGCCGCGAGGCGGCGAGCGCGGCCGAGCTCTTCGCGACGCACCTCGGCCTCGCGCGCGCGGACGTGCCTCCGGCCCCCGGCACGACCACCGCCGCCGTCATCGCCGGCGGCGTCCGCCTGAGCTTCGTCAGCGCCGACCCGCACTCGGCGAGCCCCGAATCCACCGCGCTCCGCGCCGCCGTCGAAGCCAACGGCGAGGGCCTGGCCGCCCTCGTCCTCGAGGTCCCCGACCTGACCACCGCCGCCCGCGCCCTCGCGCTCCTCACCCCCCAGCGAGCCACCCGGACGCTCCGCCTAGACCCATCGCAGACCCACGGCGTCGATCTCACGTTCGAAGCCGCTGCGACGTAAGCGCGCCGGGGGGCGCCGGCCGCCGCGACCTTCGACGAGGCCGCAGGCCCGCTCTCTCCGTGTACGCGCCCACCCATCGGCCGGGGAGCGGGAGCGCCGGCCGGCGCCCCCCGGCGCGCGCACGCGTCTACTGCAGCAGCCCCCGAAGCACGAGAATCTTCTCCGTGTTCTCCGCGATGATCGAGTGCGCGAGCGCGTTCGGATGGATCGCCCGGTTGACGAGCTCCGTCACCGGCCGTCCGCCGAACCACTTGTAGGTGTCGACGACCGGGACACCGCTTCCCGCCGCGAACTCGCCGAGCCGCGCCGTGACCGCGGGCGAGTCCGGCCCTCCCATGTCGAGCAGCACGACGAGGAACCGGATGCCGCGCTCGCGCGTCATCGCGGCGAGGTCCATCAGCGCATCGCGGCTCGCGAGCCAGCCCCGGTCGTCGACCTCGAAGGTGTGGTGCTCCGCCGCGCGTGCCGCGCGGGCGCGCGCGATCTCCCCGACCGCGCGGAGGCCCTCGGGGTCGGGCCGGTTCGGGAACCGCCGGCGGTAGGCGAACGTCCCGAGCTCGACCAGCCGGCTCCGATCGGTGAGCCACTGCCAGGCGCGCACGAGCGGCGGGAGGGGCGGCCTCGGCGCCCACGGCACCGTGAGCTCGTTGTCGTTCGTCACGTAGACGAGGACGACGACGTCCGGCTCGAAGCGGAGCCCCTCCGCACGGAGGTAGTTCCGCTCGGCGACCGTGTTCCAGCCCGACACGGCGGCGGCGATCACCTCGACCGGCTTCGGAGCCACCCCGTCCTCGTCGAGGAGCGCCTGGAGGCGGCGGGGCATGATCGCGTCGAACGTCTCGCCGAGCCCGACGGTCGTCGAATCGCCGAGGACGAGGACCCGGCGCGTGCCGGGCGGCTTCGCGAGCGTGTGCTCGACGTCGCGCATGCCGTAGACGTTGAAGCGCATCGACGTGCCGTACGCCGAGCTCGCGCCGTGCGGGATCTGGCGCGTGAAGCCGCCGGCCTCGTCGTAGATCACCACGCGGCCGTACTTCCGCGAGTTGTAGGCCCAGTCGGTGACCTGGAGATGGGCGAGCCGGAGGAACACCTCGGCCGCCCCGAGCGCCAGCGCGACCGACGCGAGGACGAGCGCGACCGTCGCCCGCCACCGGCGCCCTGACGCCGCCATCAGAGAAGCTCCCGGAGCGCCGCGGCGAGTCGCTCGTACTGCGGCCGTGCGTTGTAGAGCTGCGCGGAGACGCGGACGAGCCGCCTCGGCGGCGCGGGCCACGCCACGACCGGGACCTCGATC
>CAZLYE010000127.1:0-5631 GCA_964562865.1 uncultured Binatia bacterium (SeqCode)
CCCGAGGACGAGGATGTTCGCGCTGGCGCAGCGTCGCGCGAGCGCCGCGGCCATGATGTTCGGCGACGGCATCATGCCGTAGGCGTTCTGGTGGTGCTCGTTGACGCCGATCGCGTCGAAGCCCACCTGGTCCGCGTACTCGAGCATGTCGAGGTACTCGTTGTAGAGGTGGTGGCCGCGGACCGGGTCGTAGAGACGGTTCGGCAGGTCGACCCAGACGCTGTGGTACCGCTCGCGGAAGTCGGACGGGAGCCAGCGGTACGGCATGAGGTGGAACCAGCTGAACTTCATGACGACCTCCCGGCCCGCAGCGGGGTCCGGGACGGTGCACCGGCCGCGACGGGGCGCGAGGCAGGCGTGACACAGCACACGCGCGAAAGCAAGGTACGTTCGGGCGTCAGCCCTCGCGGAAGAACTCGATGAGCTCCTCGACGTGCGCCTCCGCGTCGCCGCGTCCGAGCTCGATCAGGTGATCAGCGTAGCAGCGGTCGAAGTAGAGGTAAGAGAGCAGGTCCGCCTCCGCGACGATGCCGTGGACGGTGTACCGGACCGCCGCGTCGGCGAGCCAGGCGCGGACCCCCGACGGGCGGCGGTGGTGCTCGAGGCACTCGGCGGCGAGCACGGCCAGATCCTTCGACGGCCGGAGGTAGACGTTCCGGACGACGCGATACGGTGTCCCCCGGAGCTCCTCGATCGCCTGATTGATCCGCCGGAGGAAGTCGCCGCCGTAGGCGCGCGTTCCCGTGTCGAGGATCGCGTTCACCAGGCGGAGCCGGTCGACGTCGTAGTCGACGTGGTCGAGGAGGAGCGCGTTCAGCACCTTGCCGGCGAGGTACGTGAGCGAGCTGTAGTTCCCCTCGCGGTGGGCGCCGAGCACCGCGTCCTCCTCGGGCGTCGGCAGGTGGCGGAGGCCGACGATGAGGAGGCGATCCGCGCCGAGCCGGAGCGCGGGGGCGAGGGGGGTGTTCAGCCGGAGGCCCCCGTCACAGTAGTACGCCCCGTCGATCCGCGGGGCGGGGAAGAGGAAGGGGATCGCGGCCGACGCGAGCGCGTGCTGCGGGCCGAGCTCCGCCGGCCGTGCCACGATGAACGGGTCCCGGGCCCATCGCTGGATCGTGTGCTCCCGGTTGTCGACCCAGACGACGGACTTCCCGGTGCTGATCTCGGTCGCTGCGACCGCGACCGCCTCGACCTCGCCCGCGTCGACCCGCCGGCGGAGCTCCTCCCACGGGATGCTCTCCCGGACGAGCCGTTCGAGGGGAAGCGTATCGAGCAGGCCGGCGAGCCGCTCGGGGATGGCGCCCTCCGCGGGCCTCGTCTCCCGGCCTCGCAGGCCGAGGAGGCGGAGCGGGATGCCGACCACGTCGCCCATGCCGACCTGGTAGACCCCGCTCACCTGGAGCGAGTGCCAGATGTCGATCAACCGCCGTCCGGCCCCGGGCTGCCCGCCGGTCGCGGCGGCGAAGCAGGCATGGATCGCCCCGACGCTGGTCCCGCTGAGGACGTGGAAGTGGGCGGGGCGCCCCAGGCGGCGGGGCAGGTCGTCCAGGATGTAGCTCAGGACCCCGGCCTCGTACGCCCCGCGGGCCCCTCCACCCGACATGACGAGTGCGAAGCGCGGCGCCCCGTCGCCGGTCCTCGGGAGGTCCGCCGCGTCGCGCGTCGCGATGCCCATGGCGCGCCGGTTTCCGTTGCAGGCGCCGAAGAGTCAAGTGGATGGCAATTCGGTGCTCGTGTGGTACATTCCGAGCAGTTTCGGTGCGCGATCCGGTGCGCGCCGCGGACCCAACGGGGGGACTTCGATGGCCACACCAGTGATCGTGAGCGCGACCCGCACCGCAATCGGTACGCTCGGCGGCGCGCTCGCCCAGATTCCCGCCACCAAGCTCGGCGGGATCGTCGTGCGCGAGGCGGTCCGCCGTGCGGGACTCGATCCCGCGCAGGTGGACGAGGTGATCCTCGGGCACGTCCTCCCCGCCGGCCTCGGCCTCAACCCCGGACGCGTCGCGGCGCTCGACGCGGGCATCCCGAAGGAGGTCCCGAGCTACACCGTGAACAAGGCGTGCGGCTCGGGTCTGAAGGCCGTCGCGCTCGCCGCCCAGGCCATCCGGCTCGACGACTCGGACGTCATCGTCGCCGGCGGCATGGAGAGCATGAGCGGCGCACCGTACCTGCTCAAGAAGGCGCGCTTCGGCATCCGGATGGGGCACGACGAGATCCTCGACTCGATGGTCGCCGACGGCCTCACCTGCCCGATCACCTTCGTACACATGGGGATCACCGCGGAGAACGTCGCCGCCAAGTACGAGATCGCCCGCGAGGAGCAGGACGAGTTCAGCGCAGACAGCCAGCAGAAGACCGCGGCCGCGCAGAAGGCCGGCAAGTTCAAGGCCGAGATCGTCCCGGTGGAGATCCCGGCCAAGAAGGGCGAGACGATCAAGTTCGACACCGATGAGCATCCGCGGGGCGACACGACCGCGCAGCGGCTCGCCGGGCTGAAGCCCGCATTCAAGCGCGACGGCGGCTCCGTCACCGCGGGGAACGCCTCGGGCATCAACGACGGGGCGGCCGCGCTGGTCGTGATGTCCGACCGCAAGGCGAAGGAGCTGAAGCTCACGCCGCTCGCACGGATCCGCGCGGTGGCGTCGGCCGGCGTCGATCCCTCGATCATGGGGATGGGGCCGTGGCCGGCGTCGGAGAAGGCGCTGGCGCGGGCGGGCCTCCGGCGCGAGGAGATCGACCTCTGGGAGCTGAACGAGGCGTTCGCAGCGCAGTCGCTCGGCGTCCTGCGGGAGCTCCGCATCCCAAAGAACCGCGTCAACGTGAACGGTGGCGCCATCGCGCTCGGGCATCCGATCGGGGCGAGCGGCGCCCGGGTCCTCGTGACGCTGCTCCACGCCATGCAGGACCGCGACGCGCGGCTCGGCGTGGCGTCGCTCTGCATCGGTGGTGGCCAGGGAATCTCGATGATCGTCGAGCGGGGGTAGACGTGGGGGTCGGCGCCTTCTTCGACATCGACGGGACGCTCATCGCCCGGAACTCGGCGCCGCTCTACATGAAGCACCTCCGTCAGACGGGCCAGGCCCGGCGGCGGGACCTCGCACGCACGTTCTACTACGTCGGCCGCTACAAGCTCGGCCTCCTCGACATCGACCGCGCCGTCGCGGTGTCGCTCGGGTGGATCCGGGGCCGCGACGAGGCGGCGGTCCGGACCGACTGCAACGGCTGGTACGCGCGCATGGTCCGGCCGTATCTCTTCCCGGCCATGATGGCGACGGTCGCCGCGCACCGACGGGCCTGCCACGTGCCGGCGATCCTCACCAGCGCGACGCGCTACCTGGCGGAGCCCATCGCGGCCGATCTCGGCATCGAGCACCTGCTCGTCACGCAGCTCGTCGTGCGCGACGGGCGGTTCACGGGCGAGGCGGTGCGGCCCGTGTGCTACGGCGAGGGCAAGACGTACTGGGCCGAGCGCTTCGCGGCGGCGCAGGGCCTCGACCTCCGACGGAGCTACTTCTACACGGACTCGATCACGGACCTCCCGCTCCTCGAGCGGGTGGGCGAGCCGCGGATCGTGAACCCGGACCCACGCCTCGGGCGCGTGGCGACGCGCCGTGGCTGGTCCGTGCTCCGGCTGAAGCTCGAGGACCAGAAGTCCGCCTTCCTCGCGCCCGAGACGGTCCCGGAGGCGGCGAGCAACTGACGCGGAGTGGAGGGGGGAGATGGCGAATCAACGTGGGCGGCGTCGGACGGCTCCAAAGCGGACGCTCATCGGGCCCCTCGTGATGCTCGCGAGCGGTGTGGCCGTCGGCGTGTTCGTGTGGCGCGTGCTGATGCTCGAGCCTGGCCCGACCGAGGGCGGGCGTCTCCCTGCCACCGAGCGACTGTCGCACCAGGATCAGCGCGCGCTCGATCGGCTGCTGTCGACCCACGGCACGCGCCCGTAGCGGACGAGATTCCCGAGGGCGTCACCTCTTGCTTCGGCTCGCGCGACAGTGCTACGCGAGCCGCCTGACTGACTGACGTCTTCCCGGCGGAGCCCGTGCCTCCGCCGGCCATTTCGGTGGGGGTGGGTGGATGGCGACGATCGACGAGAACCTCCGTCGAGTCCCGCCGCAGAGCCTCGAGGCCGAGGAGTCGGTGCTCGGGGGGATCATGCTCGACAACACGGCGCTCGACCGCGTCGTCGAGCTCGTCCAGCCGGACGACTTCTACCGCGGATCCCACCGGAAGCTCTTCCGCGCGATGCTCGACCTCTCGGAGCGGAGCGAGCCCGTCGACCTGATCACGGTCTCGGAGACGCTGAAGGCGCGCGGGGAGCTGGCCGAGGTCGGCGGGACGTCGTGGCTGGCCGAGCTGGCAGAGCGCGTCCCGACGGCGGCGAACGTCGTCCACTACGCCCGGATCGTCCGCGAGCGCTCCATCCTCCGCGGCCTCATCGAGGCCGCGACCGAGATCGCGACGCGCGGCTACCAGGCGTCCGACGACGTCGACGTCCTCCTCGATCGCGCCGAGCAGCTCATCTTCGGCATCCAGGAGCGCAAGGTGAAGCAGGCCTTCGCGCGCATCTCGGACGTGCTCGTCGGCTCGATCAAGATGATCGAGCGCCTCTACGAGCAAAAGCAGGCCGTCACCGGCGTGCCGACGGGCTTCGCGGACCTCGACGCCCTCACGTCGGGACTGCAGCCGTCGGACCTGATCATCGTCGCGGGACGGCCGAGCATGGGCAAGTGCCTCACCGCCGACGCGGAGATCGTGCTCTCCGATGGCCGTGTCCGGACCATCGAGGAGGTGGTCCGCTCGCGCGCGGGACGGCTGCTGACCCTCGACGATCGGTTGAAGCTCACCACCGCGGAGCCGTCCGCCTTCGTGGACGACGGGGTGAAGCCGGCGTTCGAGGTGACGACGCGGCTCGGCCGCCGGATCCGGACGACGCTCACGCATCCGTTCCTCACGATCGAAGGCTGGAAGCCGCTCGCCGAGATCCGACAGGGCGAGCACGTCGCCGTGCCGCGCCGGATCGCCGTGTTCGGCTCGCGCTCGCTCGGGACGGAGCGGGTGAAGCTCCTCGCGTATCTCCTCGGCGACGGCTGTCTCACCGGCCCCTGCCCGCGCTTCACCAACTCCGATCTCCGGCTCCGGGCCGACTTTCGCGACGCCGCGAGCCGGTTCGGTGGTCTCGCGGACCGGGAGAGCGCAGGGGGGCAGAGGACTCCGCAGGTCGTGATCTCCGCCGACGGCGCGGACGTTCGCGAGCGCCGGATCCGGTTCGGCGCCGCGGTGAGACGCCACCTCGCAGCCTCCGGGCTGCCGGCTCGCCGGCTCGCGGCGCAGCTCGGCGTGACGCCGGCTTCCGTGACGCACTGGTGTCAGGGGCGGACGGCGCCCGGGGCCGCGGACTTCGAGGATCTCTGCGCGGCGCTCGCCGTTCCGGAGGACGAGCTCGCCCCCGGCGGGCTCTCCCGGATGCGGAGGACGGGCCGCAACCCGCTCACGCGGTGGATCGAGTCGCTCGGCCTGTGGGGGAGGACGGCCGCGCAGAAGTTCGTCCCGGACGTCGTCTTCACGCTCACCCGAGAGGAGATCGCCTGCTTCCTCAACCGTCTCTTCGCGACGGACGGATGGGCGACC
>CAZLYE010000128.1:0-5265 GCA_964562865.1 uncultured Binatia bacterium (SeqCode)
ACCCCACGTCTCCTCTCCGGGGCGGGAACGGGACGTCACGACCGCGCGAGCTGCTCCTTGATCTGCGCCGCGAGCGTCAGCGTGATGCCGGGCACGGTGGCGATCTCCTCGGTGCTCGCCTCGCCCATGCGCCGGAGGCTCCCGAAGTGCCGGAGCAGCGCGCGCCGCCGGCGGGGCCCGATGCCGGGCACCGCATCGAGCCGCGACATGAAGCGGGCCCGGGCCCGCAGCTTCCGGTGGTAGAGGTTGACGAAGCGGTGCGCCTCGTCGCGCACCCGCTGGAGGAGGAAGAGCGCCGTCGAGTTGGCCTTCAGCACGACAGGATTCTTCCGTCCGGGCAGGAACACGCGCTCGGGACGCCGTCGGATCTCGGTTGCGGTGGCGTCGCGCTCGACGCGCTCCTTCGCGAGGGCGACGACCTCCAGGTTGGGGATCCCGAGCTCGCCGAGCACGGCCCGCGCGGCGCCGAGCTGGCCGATGCCCCCGTCGATCACGAGGAGATCCGGGAGCCCGCCCCGCTCGCCGCCGTCCCGGAAACGCCGGCGGATCACCTCCGCGACGGCGGCGAAGTCGTCCGTCCCGTCGACGCTGCGGATCCGGTAGTGACGGTAGCCGTCCTTCGCCGGCTCCGCCTCGGCGAAGGCGACGATGGCGCCGACCGTCTCGCTGCCCTGGAAGGTCGCGATGTCGAGGCACTCGATGCGCTTCGGCGCCTTCGCGAGGCGCAGCCGCCGCTGCAGCTCGGCGACCATGCGCTCGCTCTGCCTGGTCGCGTCGCGCCGCTCGGCGAACGCCTGGCGCGCATTGTCGCGCGCCATCTCGACCAGCCGGAGCTTGTCCCCCCGCTGCGGCACGAGGAGCGACACCTTCCTGCCCCGTCGCTCGCTCAGGTACTCCGCCCGCACGTCGGCGTCGGAGATCGGGACCGGGAGGAGGATCTCGTCCGGCACGTCGTGGTTGGTCGCCTGGTAGAACTGGGTGAGGACCGCCTCCACGACCTCCGCATCGGGGAACTCCCAGTCGTCGAAGCTGTACGCCCGGTTGGACACGAGCTTCCCGCTCCGCACGAAGAGGACCTGCACCTCGACGCAGCCGCCCTCGCGGTAGAGCCCGAAGACGTCCTGGTTGGCTCCCCAGTGCTCCACCACCTGCTGGCGCTCCTGGGTCGTCTCGATCGCGCGGATCTGGTCGCGCAGCCGACCGGCCTCCTCGAAGCGCTCGCCCTCGGCCGCCGCCTCCATCCGGCGGCGGAGGTGGCGCACCACCTCGCTGTTCCGGCCCTCGAGGAGGAGCATCACCTGCCGCAGGTGCTCCTCGTAGGCCGCGCGGTCGACCGGCAGGACGCACGGTCCGAGGCAGCGCTTGATGTCGTACTCGATGCACGGCCGGCTCCGGTTGCGGAACACGGGGTCGCTGCAGGTCCGGAGCGGGAAGACCCGCCGGATGGTGTCGAGGGTCTCGCGCACCGCCGACGCGCTCGCGAACGGTCCGAAGTAGCGGTTGCCGTCCTTCACGATGCGCCGCGTGACGAGAACGCGCGGCCACGGATCCTGCACCGTGACCTTCACGCTCACGTAGCTCTTGTCGTCCTTCAGCCGGATGTTGTAGCGCGGCCGGTACTGCTTGATCAGGTTGTTCTCGAGGATGAGCGCTTCCTTGTCGTTCCCGGTGACGATCGTCTCGAAGTCGGCGAGACGCTCGCAGAGAAAGCGGACCTGGCTGCGCTCGTCGCCGCCGCGGAGGTAGGTGCGGACACGCCCGCGGAGATTCGCGGCCTTCCCGACGTAGATCACCTTCGCGTGGCGGTCCTTCAGGAGATAGACGCCCGGCCCCGCGGGGACGGCGGCGAGCTTGTCCTCGAGCGAGCGTGTGGCGGCGGCGGTGGCCGCGGCGCCCGGGCCCGGGACGACGGTGTCCTCCTCCGGTGTCACGCGTACACGATTATAGCGGGCGTGCGGGCGGGGCGCTCACGATGGGAGCCGCGCCCGGCCGAGTCAAGCGGGGGCGGTCAGCGCGGCAGGTCAGCGCGCTCGCCGTCTCGCGACGCGACCTGGCTCGTCCGGGCGGCGATCGCCACCGCCTCGAGGAGCTGCTCCTGCTTCACGGGCTTGCCGAGGGCGGCCGCGAGTCGGAGGTCCGGAGGGAGCGCTGCGCGGCTCGTCGCGACCGACGTGAGCGTGACGATCGCCACGCCGCGGAGGAGCGGCTCCTGGCGGATGAGCCGCGCGGTCGAGACGCCGTCCAGGTCGGGCATCTGGACGTCGAGCAGCACGACGTTGAACGGCTCGCCGAGGCGGGCCCAGTGGAGCAGCAGGTCGAGCGCCTCGCGGCCCCCCGAGGCTAGCGCAGGCCGGCTGTGCCGCGTCTCGAGCATCTTCATCAGGATGAGCCGGTTGGTCGCGTTGTCGTCGACGATCAGCACGCGAAGGCCCGCGAGCGAGACGCCCGCGTCGGTGGCGGCCGGGGCCGCCACCGCGAACCGCGCCGTGAACCAGAACGTGCTGCCCTGACCCGGCGTGCTCTCGGCCCCGATCGTGCCGCCCATCAGCGTGACCAGGCGCTGCGAGATGGTGAGGCCGAGCCCCGTGCCGCCGTAGCAGCGCGTGGTCGAGCTGTCGGCCTGGGTGAACGCGTCGAAGATCGTCCCGAGCTTCTCCGGCGGGATGCCGATGCCGGTGTCACGGACGATGCAGCGGAGGACGACGCCCCCCTCGCCGTCGGGAAAGGGCTCCTCGGCCGCGCGGGCCACGCGGACCACCACCTCGCCCTGCGGCGTGAACTTGAGCGCGTTGCCCGCGAGGTTCATCAGGACCTGCCGCAGGCGGCCCGGGTCGCCGCGGAGCCGCGCCGGCACGTCGTCCTCGACGAAGCCGACCAGCTCGATCTTCTTGCGGGACGCCTCGACGGCGAGCGCGTCGAGCACGCCCTCCAGCACCGCGCGGAGCTCGAAGTCGACGTGCTCGAGGTCGAGCTTGCCCGCCTCGATCTTGGAGAAGTCGAGGATGTCGTTGAGGACGCCCATCAGGCTCTCCGCGCATGCCCGCGCGCGCACGAGGAAGTCCCGGCGCTCGACGTCGTCCTGGGTGTCGAGCGCGAGCTCGGTCATGCCGAAGATGCCGTTCATCGGCGTGCGGATCTCGTGGCTCATCGTCGCCATGAAGTCCGACTTGGCGCGCGACGCCTCCTCCGCGCGCCGCTTGGCGACGTCCAGCTCGTCGACGAGGCGCACGAGCCGCGCCTCGTTCTCGAGCTGCCGATCGAGCAGCCGGCCGCGCTCGACGGCGAGCCCGCGCGCGCGCTCCTCCTGGGTGCGCAGATGCTGGCCGAGGAAGGACGTCAGGTAGGCCGAGAGTCCGAGCAGGAAGAGAAGCGAGCAGTACTGGCTGCCGACGAAGGCGGCGCTCTTCGTGAGGCAGACGCCCTCGCCCGCCCACGGGCAGGCGTGGACGAGCCAGCCCGTGTGCTCGCCGACCAGCAGCGCGCCGAGGAGCACGGCCGCGAGGCCGGCCTGCAGGAGCGCGTCGCGGCGGGAGACGAAGCTCCCATAGACGATCATCGGGATCACCCACGAGTTGAGCCCGAGCGCCTCGGCACCGCCGCTCAGATGTGCGCCGGCCGTGAACATGACCAGGTCGGCCGCGGCGAGGAGGTTCATCGTGAGCCGGTAGAAGCGCGGGAGCCGGGCGAAGGGCGCGCGCTGCCAGCGGCGGATGACGAGCGACGCGGCCCCGGTGTACCCGAACACGATGACGATGAGCCAGGTGGCGCCCAGGAGCCCGGCCGGGACGGGAACGATCGTCCAGATGACGAGCGTGAGGGCGAAGAGCGCGCTCCCGGCCGTCCAGTGGAGCCAGATGATCCAGCGCAGGCGCTCGAGGAGCGCCTCGGTCTCGAGAGCGGCCGGAGCCGCCGGGCTGGTCGAAGGTGACATCGGGCCGCGCGGGTTCTCCCGCTCGGCGACATCGGCACGATCCGGCGGCGACTTGAGCGTCCGGGCGGGCAGCCCGGACCGCTGGGGTCAGTCGGTCGTCGGCGGCTCGACCCCGAGGAGGGTCGTCTCGAGCCCACGGATCCGGTCGCGGATCTCCGCCGCCCGCTCGAACTCGAGCTGCTTCGCCGCCTCGCGCATCTCCTTCCGGAGCGTGCTGATGCGCGCCGCCAGCTCGGCCGGCTCGAGCCGCTCGAGCTCGTCGGGGGTCTCGCGCAGGAGCGGGACCGTGAGGTAGTCGGCCTCGCACACCGCCGCGAGCGGCTCCGCGATCGCCTTCTGGATGGTCTGGGGCGTGATGCCGTGCGCCGTGTTGTAGTCCCGCTGCACGCCGCGCCGCCGGTTGGTCTCGCCGATCGCCTTCCGCATCGACTCCGTCACGGCGTCGGCGTACATGAGGACGGTGCCGTTGACGTTCCGCGCGGCGCGCCCGATCGTCTGGATGAGGGAGCGCTCCGAGCGGAGGTAGCCCTCCTTGTCGGCGTCGAGGATCGCGACCAGCGACACCTCCGGGAGGTCGAGCCCCTCGCGCAGGAGGTTGATGCCCACGAGGACGTCGAACTCGCCCTTCCGGAGGTCGCGGATGATGTCGACGCGCTCGATCGTCTCGATGTCCGAGTGGATGTAGCGGACCCGGATGCCGACCTCCTGGAGGTAGTCCGTCAGGTCCTCGGCCATCTTCTTGGTGAGCGTCGTCACGAGGACCCGCTCGCTGGCGGCGGTGCGCTTGCGGATCTCGTCGAGCAGGTCGTCCACCTGGTGACGCGCGGGCCGCACGATCACCTCCGGGTCGGTGAGCCCGGTCGGGCGGATGAGCTGCTCGATCACATGCCCGCGCGCCTGTCGGATCTCCCATTCGCCCGGCGTCGCGGAGACGTAGATCGCCTGGTGGACGTGGCGCTGGAACTCCTCGAAGTTCAGAGGGCGGTTGTCGAGGGCGGACGGCAGGCGGAAGCCGAAATCCACCAGCGTCTCCTTCCGCGATCGGTCGCCGCGGTACATGCCGCCGATCTGCGGGACCGTCACGTGGCTCTCGTCGATGACGAGGAGCCAGTCGTCGGGGAAGTAGTCGAGCAGCGTGTACGGCGGCTCACCCGCGGCGCGACCGTCGAGATGGCGGGAGTAATTCTCGATGCCCGCGCACGACCCGACCTCGCGCATCATCTCGAGGTCGTACGTCGTGCGCATCCGGAGACGCTGTGCCTCGAGCAGCTTCCCGCGGTCCTCGAACCACTTGAGACGTTCCTTCAGCTCCTCCTGGATGGTCTCGATCGCGC
>CAZLYE010000129.1:0-10552 GCA_964562865.1 uncultured Binatia bacterium (SeqCode)
GTCCTCGCCGCGATGATCCTGGTCGTCGTCGGCGCGCTGCGCTCGGCGCGGGCGGCGCGGGAGTAGCGCGCCGGGCGGTGGAGGCGGGGGTGGGGGTGCGGGGCCCCCACGGCGGCGCCGACGGGCACGGTGCGGAACGGCCGGCTCGTGCGGCGCCTTCGAAGGTCGCCGCGAGCCCACCCCCGCCTCCGCCGCCCGGGGTCGCTACCCGAGCGCGGCCCGGGCGACGTCGCGCGGCGCGCCGATGACGTCGAGGATCCGGTCGATGACGGCCATCAGGTCGAAGTCCTTGGGCGTGAAGACAGCCTGGACGCCGAGCGCGCGGAGCGCGTCGACGTCGGCCTCGGGGACGATGCCGCCGAGGACGACCGGGATCGCGTCGGCCACGCCGTGGCGTGCGAGCTCGTCGTGGACGGCGCGGGCGATCTCGACGTGGGCGCCGGAGAGGACGGAGAGGCCGAGGACCGCGGCGTCCTCGTCGACGGCGGACTTGACGATCTCGGGGACCGTCCAGCGGATGCCGCCGTAGATCACCTCGAAGCCGGCGTCGCGCGCGGCGACCGCGATCATCTCGGAGCCGTTGGAGTGGCCGTCGAGCCCGGGCTTCCCGACCACCATCCGCGGGCGGCCGCCGTGGGTCTCGCCCCACGCGGCGACCCGGGCTCGGACGGCGTCGACGCGGCCGCCGGCGAGGCCGAGCCGCTGGCCCTCGACGCCGGTCGCCGGGCGGTACTCCCCGAAGACGGCGCGCAGCGTGTCGGCCCACTCCCCGGTGGTGACGCGGCGGCGCGCGCACTCGATCGACGCCGGCATGAGGTTCGCGCCGGCGGTGGCGGCGTCGCGGAGGTGGCGGAGCGCCGCGTCGACCTCCGTTTGGCTCCGGCGCGCCTTCGTCGCGCGCAGCATGTCGAGCGTCTCGGCGGCGGAGCGCGCGTCGAAACGGAAGAGCCCGCCGTCGTCCCCGGAGACGAGCGGAGACGGGAGCCCGTCGGTCCAGCGGTTGCGCCCGACCACGGTGATCTCGCCACGGTTGATGCGCGCGAGCCGCTCCGCCTGGCTCCGCACGAGGGCGCTCTTCATGTATCCCGACTCGACGGCGGCGAGTGCGCCGCCAAGCTCGCGGATGCGGCCGATCTCGGCCCCGGCGGCGTCCATCAGCGAGCGGACCTTGCCTTCGATCACGGGCGAGCCGTCGAAGAGGTCGGGATACTCGAGGAGGTCCGTCTCGTAGGCGAGGATCTGCTGGAGCCGGAGCGACCACTGCTGGTCCCAGGGACGGGGCAGGCTGAGCGCCTCGTTCCAGGTGGGGAGCTGGAGGGCGCGGCAGCGCGCGCCGCGGCTCAGCGTCACGCCGAGTGCCTCGATCAGGATGCGCCACGCGTTGTTCTCGGGCTGCTCCTCCGTGAGCCCGAGCGAGTTCACCTGCACGCCGTAGCGGAAGAGGCGGTACTTCGCGTTCTTCACGCCGTAGCGGTCACGCGTGATCGCGTCCCACATCGCGACGAACGCCCGCATCTTGCAGAGCTCCTCGACGAAGCGGATGCCGGCGTTCACGAAGAACGAGATGCGCCCCACGCACTCCTCGAACTCCTCCGCGGTGAAGCAGCCGCGCGCGCGGACGGCGTCGAGGACCGCCTCGGCGTTGGCGAGCGCGAAGGCGAGCTCCTGCGCGGGCGTCGCCCCGGCCTCCTGCAGGTGGTACGAGCAGACGTTCGACGCGTTCCAGCGCGGGATCCGCCGGAGACAGTGCTCGTACATGTCGACGATGAGGCGCATCGACGGCCGCGGCGGGAAGATGTACGTCCCGCGCGCCAGGTACTCCTTGATGATGTCGTTCTGCGTCGTGCCCTGGAGCCGCGCCGGATCGACGCCGCGCTCCTCGGCCAGCGCGACGTAGAGCGCGAGGAGCCACATGGCCGTCGCGTTGATCGTCATCGACGTGTTGATCTGGTCGATCGGGATGCCGTCGAAGAGGAGTGCCAGGTCGTCGAGCGTGTTGACCGGGACGCCGACCTTCCCGATCTCGGGCGCCGCGAGCGGATGGTCCGAGCCATAGCCGCACTGCGTGGGGAGATCGAAGGCGATGGAGAGCCCCGTCTGCCCGCGAGTGAGGTTGGCGCGGTAGAGCGCGTTGGACTCGCGGACGTTCGTGTGGCCGGCGTAGGTCCGGAAGATCCAGGGCTGGTCGCGCGTAGGCTTCCCGTCCTTGTCGGTCAGGACGTGGGCCTCGCGTGCGGTCGGCGGCTCGCGGCGCATCCGATCGGAGTGTAGCCGCCCCTCCGAGCCTTGACCAGCAGACCTAGCGCCGGGCGGCGACGGCGGCGGCCGCGTCGTGGAGGAGCTTCGCCGTCTCCTCCCAGCCGAGGCACGCGTCCGTGATCGACACGCCGTACGTGAGCGGCGCGCCCGGCTTCCAGTCCTGCCGACCGCGCACGAGGTTACTCTCGACGAGGAGGCCCATCACGGCCTCCTGGTCCGCACGCACCTGCGCCAGCACCTCCTCGCCGACGCGGAGCTGCCGCGCCGGGTCCTTCCCGGAGTTGCCGTGCGAGCAGTCGATCATGATGGGCCGTGCGACGCCCTCCCCCGCGACGAGCCCCGCGGCCCGCGCGACGTCGTCCGGGCCGTGGTTCGTCTGCCCCCGGCCGCCGCGCAGGACGACGTGGCGGTCGGGGTTGCCCTGCGTGCGGATGGCGCTCGTCACCCCGTCCACGTCGATGCCGAGGAACGTGTGCTGGTGCCGCGCCGACACCATGGCGTCGAGGGCGATCTGGAGGCCGCCGTCCGTGCCGTTCTTGAACCCGACCGGCATGGACAGCCCGCTCGCCATCTCGCGATGCGTCTGGCTCTCGGTGGTGCGCGCGCCAATCGCCGCCCAGGAGAGCAGGTCGGCGACGTACTGCGGCGTGATCGGGTCGAGGAGCTCGCTGCCGCACGGCACGCCGAGCCGGTTCACGTCGAGGAGCACGCGGCGCGCGAGCTGGAGCCCCGCCGCGACGTCGCACGAGCCGTCGAGGTACGGGTCGTTGATGAGGCCCTTCCACCCGACCGTGGTGCGCGGCTTCTCGAAGTAGGTGCGCATGACGATGACCAGGCTCTCGCTTGTCGCGCGCGCGACCTCCGCGAGCCGGCGCGCGTAGTCGAGCGCGGCCTCGGGGTCGTGGATCGAGCACGGCCCGACCACGACCACCAGCCGGCGTCGGTCGCGGCCGTGGAGGACGTCGCGGATCGCGGCGCGCGTCGAGCGGACGAGGGCGCTCTCCGCGGCACCGGCCGGGTGCTTCTCCTTGACGGCGCGGGGCGGGATCAGCGGGATCACCGCCGAGACGTTCCGGTCTTCGAGGCGCTCGGCCATGCTGCTGCCTCACGGGGTACCCCGAGGCCCCCCGTCTCGCAAGCAGCGTCTAGGCGCTGCGCTTGCGCCGCGACGGCGGCGCGGACCGGGCGCCCTCGTCGCCACCGTCGCCGAGGAGGGCGAGGAGGCGGCGGGCGGCCTCGGTCGGCGTGAGCGCGGCGCTCGCGACGGCCGCCTCCATCTCGGGGAGGAGCCGCGTCACGTCGTCGCGCGCGAGGAACCGGCGCTTGAGCCCGTCCTCGAGCATGCTCCAGAGCCAGGCGCGCTGCTGCTCGCGGCGCTTGCGGGCGAGCTCACCGGTGTCGCCGAGCTTCACGCGGTGCTCCTCGATCACGGACCAGACCGCGTCCATCCCGCGCGCCTCGAGGGCGCTGATGGTCAGGACCGGCGGTCGCCACGTCGGACTGGTCGGGCGGAAGAGCGCCAGCGCGGCCTGGTACTGCGCCGCGGCCTGCGTCGCGCGCGCCACGTTGTCCCCGTCGGCCTTGTTGATCGCGAGGGCGTCGGCCAGCTCGAGGATGCCCTTCTTGATGCCCTGCAGCTCGTCGCCGGCGCCCGCCAGCATGAGGACGAGGAAGAAGTCGACCATCGACGCGACCGCGAACTCCGACTGCCCGACACCCACCGTCTCGACCAGCACGACGTCGTAGCCGGCGGCCTCGCAGACGAGGAGCGCTTCGCGCGTGCGGCGCGTGACGCCGCCGAACGACCCCGCCGACGGGCTCGGGCGGATGAAGGCCTCCTCGGCCGCGGCGAGGCGGGGCATCCGCGTCTTGTCGCCGAGGATGCTGCCGCCCGAGAGCGCGCTCGACGGGTCGACCGCGAGCACCGCGACGCGTTTCCCGAGGCCGATCAGGTAGAGCCCGAACGCCTCGATGAACGTGCTCTTCCCGACGCCCGGGACGCCGCTCACGCCCACCCGGACCGCACGCCCGGTGTCCGGCAGGAGGAGCTCGAGGAGGCGCTGCGCGGCCCGCTGGTCGTCGGCGCGCGTGCTCTCGACCAGCGTGATCGCCTTGGCGAGCGTCCGCCGGTCCCGGCCGCGGACGCCCGCCGCGAGCGCGTCCGGCCGGCTAGGCGCCGATGGCGGCATTCCCGGCCGCCCCCTCGCTCTGCCCGATCAGCTCGAGCACCCGCCGCGCC
The DNA here is from genome assembly GCA_964562865.1 of uncultured Binatia bacterium (SeqCode). GTDB lineage: Bacteria > Desulfobacterota > Binatia > DP-6 > DP-6 > CAZLYE01. The sequence goes on from CAZLYE010000129.1 coordinate 4,499, forward strand.
GCCTTCGGGATCCGGGTCCCCGGGCCGAAGATCGCCTTGACGCCCGCGCTCTCCAGCATGGCGTGGTCCTGCGCCGGGATGATGCCCCCGACCGTCACCACGATGTCCCCTGCGCCGAGCCGCGCGAGCTCCTTCACGAGCTGCGGCACGAGCGTCTTGTGCCCGCCCGACTGCGTCGAGACGCCGACCACGTGGACGTCGTTCTCGACGGCCTGGCGGGCCACCTCCTCCGGCGTCTGGAAGAGCGTCCCGACGTCGACGTCGAAGCCGAGGTCGGCGAACGCCGTCGCGATCACCTTCGCGCCCCGGTCGTGGCCGTCCTGGCCGATCTTCGCGACCAGGATGCGTGGCCGGCGCCCCTGATCCGCCGCGAACCGCTCCACCTCGCGGCGGAGCGTCTTCCAGTCCGCGTCGTCGGAGAACTGGCCCCCGTACACGCCGGAGATCGACCGGATCTCGGCGTGGTAGCGTCCCCAGACCTTCTCGAGCGCGGAGGAGATCTCCCCGACGGTCGCCCGCGCGCGGGCCGCGTCGACGGCGAGCTCGAGCACGTTCCCCTTCCCGGTCTCCGCCGCGTGCCTGAGCGCGTCGAGCGTCTGGCGGACGCGCGATCCGTCGCGCGTCGCCCGGATGCGTGCGAGGCGCGCCACCTGCGCCTCGCGGACGGCCGTGTTGTCGATCTCGCGGATGTCGAGCGACGGCTCCTCGGCCGCCTGGAAGCGGTTCACGCCGACGATCACGTCCTCACCGCGGTCGACGCGCGCCTGCCGGCGGGCCGCCGTCTCCTCGATCCGGAGCTTCGGCATGCCGGCCTCGATCGCCTTCGTCATGCCGCCCATCACCTCGACCTCCTCGATGATGCCGAGGGCCTTCCGGGCGAGCGCGTGCGTCAGCGACTCCATGAAGTACGAGCCGGCCCAGGGATCGATCACCTTCGGGATGCCGGTCTCGTGCTGGAGGACGAGCTGCGTGTTCCGGGCGACGCGCGCGGAGGCGTCGGTGGGGAGCGCGATCGCCTCGTCGTAGGCGTTGGTGTGGAGGCTCTGCGTGCCGCCGAACACGGCCGCCATCGCCTCGATCGTCGTCCGGATGATGTTGTTGAACGGGTCCTGCGCGGTGAGGCTCGCGCCCGAGGTCTGGCAGTGCGTGCGGAGCATGAGCGACGACTGCTGCTTCGGCCGGAAGTGCTTCTGCACGAGCGTCGCCCAGAGGAGCCGCGCGGCCCGCAGCTTCGCGACTTCCATGTAGAAGCTCATCCCGATCGCGAAGAAGAAGGAGAGGCGGCCGGCGAAGTCGTCGATGTCGAGCCCGCGCGAGAGCGCGGCGCGAACGTACTCCAGCCCGTCGGCGATGGTGAACGCGAGCTCGAGGTCGCACGTCGCCCCGGCCTCCTGCATGTGGTAGCCGGAGATCGAGATCGAGTTGAACTTCGGCATCTCGCGGCTGGTGTACGCGATGATGTCGGCGACGATCCGCATCGAGGGCCCGGGCGGGTAGATGTAGGTGTTGCGGACCATGAACTCCTTCAGGATGTCGTTCTGGATGGTCCCCGTGAGCTTCGCCCGCGGCACCCCCTGCTCCTCCCCCGCGACGATGAAGCTCGCGAGCACTGGGAGCACCGCGCCGTTCATCGTCATCGACACGGACATCCGGTCGAGTGGCACCCCGTCGAAGAGGGTCTTCATGTCCTCGACGGAATCGATCGCGACGCCGGCCTTGCCGACGTCGCCGACCACCCGGGGGTGATCGGAGTCGTAGCCCCGGTGGGTGGCGAGATCGAAGGCGACGGAGAGCCCCATCTGCCCGGCGGCGAGGTTCGCGCGGTAGAAGGCGTTCGACTCCTCGGCGGTCGAGAAGCCCGCGTACTGGCGGATCGTCCACGGCTGGCCGGCGTACATCGTGGCGCGCGGGCCCCGGAGGAAGGGGAACACGCCCGGGGCCGTGTCGACGAAGTCCAGACCCTGGACGTCGACGCGGGTCCAGAGCGGCTTCACGTCGAGCCCCTCGGGCGTCCGCCAGACGAGCCCGTCCGGATCCTCGCCCTTCCGCTCCTTGCGGGCGAGCTCGGCCCATTGCGCGAGGTTCGCAGGGTCGGTGAGGTCCGCCATGGCCTCCCAACATGAGCCATTCGCGGGGTCGGTTCAATTGGCGCGCCGCGGCGGCCGAGCGTCACGAACGTGCCACCGCACGCGGCCCGGAGCGCGCAGCGACGTGGCGGCTCCGTGGCATGCGTGTTGCAAAATCGACCCGCCATGACCGCGACCACCATCACCTGGCGGCGACTCACGGCCGAAACGATCGCCGAGCTCCCGGAGACGGGTGCAGTGTTCGAGGTCGCGAACCTGGTGCGGACGGTTCAGTTCATCGGCAAGGCGTCGGGGAACCTCCGCGCGCGCCTCGCCGCGTACGCACAGGAAGATCTCAAGTGGCGGCCGTGCCCGGGCGGATACTACTTCCGCTACGAGGCGGCGGTGCGCGAGGACGAGACGCTCGACGGGCGCCTCGCCGCGTACCGCAACGGACATGGCGGCCAGCTCCCGACGGGCAACACCGAGGTGCTGCCCGGGCTCCGGATCGCCGCGCGTCGCGCCGCCTGAAGCGTCAGTTTCTCGCCGCTGCGACGCATCGATCGGCCAGGTCCGAACGCGGCCCCCAGGCGGGGCCGGCTGCCAGGGGGGACTGGCACTGCCGCCGGCCCGCCGGGAGCCACCGGCCACCCAGCAAGCCCGATGCCGTCGCGCAGGCCGCGTTCCTGCGTGCGGCACGTCCGGCGCCGCGGGTTTTCCGGGCAGCGGCAGCCCGGCCGACGGGCAGGATCAGCCGACCCGCGAGAGCACCCACATGAGGGCGACGTACCCGACGATCGCGCCCCCGATCCGGAGGAGCGCGCGGAGCCAGGTGGGCATCCGCGGCTTCGGGCGCTGGCGCGCGGCGCGGTTCGTGATGACGACGCTCTCCGGGTGCACGAGCGCCTCGCGCAGCTCGAGCGCGCTCTCCGGACGATTCTTCGCGTCCGGCTCGAGCGCGTGGAGGACGACCTCCTCGAGCGCGGGCGGTATCTCCGCCCGGAGCCGCCGCGGCGGGGTCGGGTCCTCCTGCATCTTCGCCCGGAGCGCGGCGTAGACGTTGTCGCCCGACCAGGGCAGCTCGCCGGTCAGCATCTCGTAGAGGATCACGCCGAGGGCGTAGACGTCGGTGCGCGCGTCGCCGCGCTTCCCCTTGATCTGCTCGGGCGCCATGTAGTCGGGCGTGCCCATCGTCTGCGAGAGGCCCGCCCAGGTCATCTTCCGGAGCGTCTCGTCGAGGGCGATCCCGAAGTCCATGAGCTTCACGCCGCCGTCGGCCATGAGCATCACGTTCTCGGGCTTGAGGTCGCGATGCACGACGCCGTGCCCGTGGAGGTAGACGAGCGCGTCGGCGATCTTGCTCGCGATGTCGACGGCCGCGGCGATCGGCAGCCGGCGCTCCCGACGGATCCGGTCGCGCAGAAGCTCGCCCTCGACGAACTCCATCGCGAGGTAGAGGCGGCTCTTCTCGCGCGGCCGCAGGACCTTGATGACGAACGGGTGCTCGAGCCGCTGGCCGATCTCCTCCTCGCGCTGGAAGCGCTGGTGGAAGACGACGTCGCTCGCGTACTGCATGTGCGGGACCTTCAGCGCCACCACGCGGCTGTCGTCGAGGTCGCGGGCACGAAAGACGGTGGCCATGCCGCTCCGGGCGATGACGTCGAGGAGCTGGTACTGGTCGAGGGTCTCCCCCGGCGACACGTCTCCCATACGGCGCGGACCTTCTAGCGGGTCAGCGGCCGAGTCGCCACCAGGATCGGGGAGCGGGAGGCGGGCACGTCACGACGGTCGCGACCTGGGCGCTGATGTTGTCCTCCCCCCCCTCCTCCCGGGCCCGGCGCACGAGCGCGCGGCAGGCCGGCTCCGGCGGGTGGGCGCCGAGCAGCTCCGTCACCTCCGCCTCGCCGAGAAACCCGTGGACCCCGTCGCTGCACTGGAGGAGGACGTCGCCGGGGCGCAGGGCGAGCGTCAGGACGTCGATGCCGACGATCAGCTCCCGCCCGAGGCAGCGGGTCAGGAGGTGGCGGCGCGGATGCGCGCGCGCCTCCTCCGGGGAGAGGATCCCGTACTGCACCTGCTCCCAGACCCAGGTGTGGTCCTTCGTGAGCTGCGTGAGCTTCCCGTCGCGCAGCAGGAGGAGCCGGCAGTCGCCCACGTGCGCCGTGACCAGGGTGTCGCCGATGACGGCGCTCGCGGTGAGCGTCGTCCCCATCCCGCGGAGCTCCGGGACGGCGAGCGACTTGTTGTAGACCTCGAGGTTTGCCTCCTGCGCGGCGCGGCGCAGCCGCTTGGCGACCGGCCAGTTGCCGGGCGCACGCTCCATCTCGCGCGCGATCACGTCGAGCGCGAGGCTGCTCGCCACCTCGCCGGCGTTCTGGCCGCCGAGCCCGTCGGCCACCGCGAAGACGAGGCCGTCCTCGTGCGCCCAGTGGCCGACGGCGTCCTCGTTCTGCTCGCGGACGCAGCCCACGTTCGTGATCTGGAAGAACTCGATCTCCGCCATGAATGCGCCAGGCCGGCGGCCTCCCCGGCCGCCCGGCCGCCGGACCACACCCCTCTCCCGAGCCCCGCCGCTACGCCGCGCGCGGTGCCGCCGCGACGATCGCGCGGCCGCTCCGCCGGCTCGTCACCGCCACGTATACCATACTGACCAGGGCCCACGCGCCGACGATCCCGAAGCAGATGTACGCCTCGTGCTGCGCATCCGCGTTGCCGATGATGTAGAGGTAGAGGATGGCGCCGAGCATCGCGACGTTCGCCACGAGGCCGAGCGCAGGGACGATGAAGTGGTTCAGCATGTGTCGCTCCTTTCGCTCCGCGAAGGCGACGATCGTCCACACGCACGCCTCGGGGTAGAGGCGCGCGAGCTGGGCGTAGGAGAGCGCGGTGAGGAACGCCAGGACGAGGGCGAAGCCGATGCCCGCCCAGATGTCACTCGCGATCGAGGTGCCGTCGGGCGCCGTCGCGGTCGCCTGCAGCTGATACGTGATCCACAGGAACGCACCCGGCGCGATCAGCGCCATCGCGTTCACGGTGACACCGGTGAGGCCGAGCGTCGGTCTGACCGTGGTCTGCCCTGGCATGCCAGTCTCCTTTCGCGCGGCGTCGCAGCAACGGCTGTGCCACGGACGGGCCGTCGACCGGCTGCGTGAGAAGCCGCCCCGCGCCTGCTCCTTCGGCCGGCTGCGCGCAAAAAACGGGCAGCAGCGCCGGTCAGCGGCTGCGGCGCGGGAGATGGGTGGCGGCCACCACCCACTCCGCGAGGAACGTGACCACCCGACCGCCGGCCACGCGCATGCGCCAACGGCTCGAGCCCGCCGCGGGCCGTACACTCCCGCGGAGGGCGAGCACCACCTCGAGCGTCTCGCCCGCCTCCGACGCCGCGATCAGGCGCCCGTCGATGGTCGCGAGGTCCACGTCGCGCGCGATCACGGCACTCGTCCCCTCCGGATCCCTAGATGGCCTCGGGACCTCGCTCGCCGGTCCGGATGCGGACCACCTCCTCGACCGATGAGATGAAGATCTTTCCGTCCCCGATGCGGCCGGTCCGGGCGCCGGCGACGATGGCGTCGAGCGTCGCGGCCACGCGGTCGTCGGGCACGAGCACCGAGATCTGCACCTTGGGCAGGAAGTCGACGACGTACTCGGCGCCCCGGTAGAGCTCGGTGTGGCCCTTCTGCCGGCCGAACCCCTGCACCTCGTTCACCGTCATCCCCTGCACCCCGACCACCGAGAGGCGGTCCTTCACCGCGTCGAGCTTGAAGGGCTTGATGATCGCGTCGACTCGCTTCATGCCCGAGGGCCAAGCAAGACTCCGACCAGCCGGAAGGGCTGGCGAAGCGGGCCTCCCCCCGAACCTCACCTCCGCACATGCCCACGCGACGGGCAGCGACTGCACAATAAAAATGGATCTTCCGGCTTCAGTGTGGGTAAAGGTCCAGGCCGCCGCAGTGGAAGTAGATCGCGGTCTTGAAGTTCTCCCGGTTGC
>CAZLYE010000130.1:0-4314 GCA_964562865.1 uncultured Binatia bacterium (SeqCode)
ACCGCCGACAGCTGCCACGACGGCGTCTGCCAGCACGTGTGTATCTGCGCGACGGCCGGCGGCGTCGCGTGCTGCCCGGGCCCCGCGGCCCTGTGCGTGAGACCCTGCAGCGGTGACGCGACGGGAGCGTGCGGCGGCTTCTGTCCGGAGGGCTCCACCTGCGAGACCGTGCCAGGCGGGACGACGTGCGGGTGCGTGCCCTCGACGTGCATCCCGTTCGGCCACCCGGGCTGCTCGGCGACGTCCGACTGCTGTCAGCCGTGCGGAGACGGGGTCATCGCGCCGTGCGCGGTCTGCATCCGGGGAGAGTGCATCGGGGCGCCGTGACGGCTCGCGGCGGCGTGAACGCTGCCATCTGATCGGCGAGCGCTTTCCGGAACGCGGGCCACGCCTCGCACCGCCGGACGTACGTCCCGCTGCCGCCGACCTCGCGACCGGCGGCTCGCTTTGCTACCTTGCGCCGCCGTGAAGAGACCACAGCCTCTGGAAGCCACTGAGGTGTCCCGCTGCGTCGAGCTCCTCGAGGAGATCGCCCTCGACCACACTCGGCTCAGCTCCCTCGACCAGGACCTCCGACGCCGCCTCGTCACGGCCGCGGGCCAGATCTCACGGCCCGACAAGCTGATGAAACGGGCCCTCGCGAGTGCCCTCTGGCGCCGCGAGCGCGACGAGAAGCGACGCCACGACGCGGCGATCCTCGAGCGGACCGGGACCCGGGTCCTCCGCCGCGCGTCCGTCTATCCGACACCCCTCCCCGGCCCGACCGGGACGCCGCCGGCTCGCAAGAAGCACGACCCTGAGCTCCACGAGCCGCGGAAGTGCTACGTCTGCAAGGCGCCGTTCCGCCGCGTCCACTTCTTCTACGACTCGATGTGCGCGCCCTGCGCGGACCTCAACTGGACGAAGCGGCATCAGACCACGGACCTCGGCGGCCGCGTCGCCCTCGTCACCGGCGCGCGCGTGAAGATCGGTTACCAGGCGGCGGTGAAGCTCCTCCGCGCCGGCGCGCGCGTCATCGCCACCACCCGCTTCCCCCGCGACGCCGCGCGACGCTATGCGCGCGAACCGGACTTCCGCGAGTGGGGAGACCGGCTCGCGATCTACGGCATCGACCTCCGCCACACGCCGAGCGTCGAGACGTTCTGTCGCGAGCTGCTCCAGCGCCGCGATCGGCTGGACTTCATCGTCAACAATGCCTGTCAGACCGTGAGGCGCCCCGTCGGCTTCTACGACCACCTGATCGACGGCGAGACCGCGCCCGCGTCACCCGCCGAGCGGCCGCTGCTCGAAGGCCACGAGCACCTGAGCGCGACGACCGCGCTCGCGACGCGCCGCCTGCTCCTCGATTCCGCTCAGGCGAGCCAGGTCGCCCTCCTCGAGGACGACCTCCGCCGCGGCCCCGGCATTTTCCCCTCGGGGCAGCTCGATGCCGACCTTCAGCAGGTCGATCTCCGCGATCGCAACAGCTGGCGGCTCGCGCTCGCCGAGGTCCCGTCGGTGGAGCTCCTCGAGGTCCACCTCGTGAACGCCGTCGCCCCGTTCGTGCTGAACGCGCGCCTGAAGGCGCTGATGCTGAGGCGTGCGACGGCGGACAGGCACATCGTCAACGTCTCGGCGATGGAGGGACAGTTCTACCGCGAGTTCAAGACCGACAGGCATCCGCACACGAACATGGCGAAGGCTGCGCTCAACATGATGACGCGCACGTCGGCGGTCGACTACGTCCGCGACGGTATCCACATGAACAGCGTGGACACCGGCTGGGTCACCGACGAGGACGCGGCGCCGCTCGCCGACCAGAAGCGGAAGGAGCACGGCTTCCACCCGCCGCTCGACGTGGTCGACGGCGCCGCGCGCATCCTCGACCCGATCTTCTCGGGGTTCCTCACCGGCGAACACGTGTGGGGCTCCTTCCTCAAGGACTACAAGCCGGCGCCGTGGTTAATTGACGCGGCCGCCTCGTCGCGCTTTCGTCCATCCCATGGCACACGCGATCCGGATCCACGCGCACGGCGGTCCCGACGTGATGCGCTGGGAAGACGTTCCCGTCCCCGACCCCGGCCCCGGCGAGGCGCGCATCCGCCAGCGCGCGATCGGCGTCAACTTCATCGACGTCTACCAGCGGACGGGTCTGTATCCGCTGTCGCTCCCAGCGGTGCTGGGCAACGAGGCGGCGGGCGTCGTCCAGGCCGTCGGCACCGGGGTGACCGACCTCGCGGTCGGCGACCGCGTCGCGTACGCCGGGCTCGTCGGCGCGTACACGGAGGAGCGGACGGTGCCGGCGGAACGGCTGGTGAAGCTGCCCGACGGGATCGGCGACGACGTGGCGGCGGCCATCATGCTGAAGGGCATGACGGCGGAGTACCTCCTCCGCCGGACGCATCGCGTGTCGCCCGGCGAGACGATCGTCTTCCACGCCGCCGCGGGCGGAGTGGGCCAGATCGCGTGTCGGTGGGCGAAGGCGCTGGGCGCGACGGTGATCGGGACGGTGGGCTCCGAGGCGAAGGTCGAGGTCGCGCGGCGGAACGGATGCGACCACGTGCTCGTCACCGGGCCCGACCTCGCGGCGCGTGTTCGGGAGCTGACCGGCGGCGTCGGGGCGGACGTCGTGTACGACGCGGTCGGGAAGGACACGTGGGAGGCGTCGCTCGAGAGCCTCCGCCCGCGGGGGCTCCTGGTCAGCTTCGGGAACGCCTCGGGGCCCGTCCCCGCCTTTCAGCCCCTCGTGCTCACCATGAAGGGCTCGCTGTTCCTCACGCGGCCGTCGCTGGCGCACTACGTGGCGACCCGGCACGAGCTGGTGGCGAGCGCGGGGGCAGTGTTCGAAGCGATCCGGTCCGGGGCCGTACGGGTCGACATCCGGCATCGGTACGCGCTCGCGGACGCCGCGCGGGCCCACGCGGACCTCGAGGGACGCCGGACGACGGGACCGATCGTGCTCATTGTCTGAGGCGAATTCGTCACGCGGCCGCCGACCTCGCGACCGCCGGCTCGAGCGCCAGCGCCAGCACCTCGTCGACCGACTCGACCGGGTGGAACCGTAGCAACCCCCGGACATCCGCCGGCACATCGTCGAGATCGCCCCGATTCCGCTCCGGCAGGATGACGTCCGTCAGCCCCGCCGCGTGCGCCGCCAGCACCTTCTGCTTGAGTCCCCCGATGGGCAGCACGCGCCCCTGGAGCGTCACCTCGCCCGTCATCCCGATGGTGTGCTTCACCGGCCGCCTCGTCATGAGCGACGCAATCGCCGTGACCATCGTGATGCCCGCGCTCGGACCGTCCTTCGGGATCGCGCCGGCCGGCACGTGCACGTGGAACGCCTTCCGCCGGAACGCCTGCTCGTCGATGCCGAGCTGCGCCGCATGGCTCCGCACCCACGTGAGCGCGATGCGCGCCGACTCCTTCATCACGTCGCCGAGCTGACCGGTCAGCACGAGATCCTCGGACCCCGGCATGGCCGCGGCCTCGACGAAGAGGACGTCCCCGCCGGTGCCCGTCACGGCGAGGCCGGTGGCCACGCCGGGAACCGCCGTCCGGCTCGCGGCCTCCTGGAAGAACTTCGGGCGGCCGAGTGCCTCGCGGACGAGCGCGGCGTCGACGGTCACCGGCGCCTGCGTAGCGCCCGATGCGACACCGGTCGCGATCTTCCGGAGGAGTGTGCCCAGCTCGCGCTCGAGCTGTCGCACGCCCGCCTCGCGCGTGTACTCGGCGATCACGAGCCGGAACGTGCCGTCGTCGACGGCGACCTCGTCGGGCCGGAGCCCGTTCCGCTCCACCTGCCGCGGCCAGAGGAAGCCGCGCGCGATCGCGACCTTCTCCTCGACGGTGTAGCCGTCGAAGCGGATGACCTCCATGCGGTCGAGGAGCGGGCCCGGGATGGTGTCCGCGAGGTTCGCCGTCGCGATGAAGAGGACGTGCGAGAGGTCCAGCTCGACGTCGAGATAGTGGTCGCGGAACGAGTGGTTCTGCGCCGGATCGAGCACCTCGAGGAGCGCGGACGACGGATCGCCGCGCCAGTCGGCGCCGATCTTGTCCACCTCGTCGAGCATGATGACGGGGTTCATGGTGCCCGCGTCGCGGAGTGCCCGGACCAGCCGGCCGGGGAGGGCGCCGATGTAGGTCCGGCGGTGGCCGCGGATCTCCGCCTCGTCACGCACGCCACCGAGCGACATCCGGACGAACTTCCGCCCCGTCGCGCGCGCGATCGACTCGCCGATCGACGTCTTCCCCGTTCCCGGGGGGCCGATGAGCGTCAGGATGACGCCCGAGCGCCGGTCCTCCGGCACGCCGCGCTCGGCGCGCAGCTTGCGGACG
>CAZLYE010000131.1:0-6926 GCA_964562865.1 uncultured Binatia bacterium (SeqCode)
GTCGTCGAGCCGCCGGAGCAGTGTGACGACGGCAACACGATCGATGGCGACTGTTGCTCGGCCGTCTGTCAGACCGAACCGGAGGGCAACCCGTGCGCGGACGATGGTGAAGCGTGCACCACGGACGTCTGCGACGGCGGAGGCGCCTGCAGGCACCCCGCCGGCAACGCTGGCCGCGTCTGCCGGCTTCCGGCCGGCCCGTGCGATGCGGCCGAGCGATGCGATGGCGAGACCCCGAGCTGTCCGCCCGACGATGCACGGGCCGCCCGGAACGATTGCCTTCCCGCCGCGAGGTCGCTCATCTCGCTCGCCCAGAAGCGCGGCGGCACGAGCGACGGACTCCGTTGGAAATGGCTCCGGGGTGCGGCAGTCGGCACGCAGGAGATCGGCGATCCGAGCTCCACGTCCGACTATGCGATCTGCGTGTACGCGGGCGAGGACGCGAGGCTCCTTCCCGGCGCCGCTGCCGTCCCGGCGGACGGTACGAAGTGGCGGCGGCTCGGTGCGGCCGGATGGCGATACCGCGGGAGCGACGCCGATCCGGTCGAGACGATCATGCTGAAGGGCGGCTCCGCGGGACGCGCCAAGATGGCGGTCGGCGCGACGGGGTCGGTGTTGGGCGATCCCGGCCTGCCGATCCCCATGGAGGACGTGCCGCTGCGGATGCAGCTCCTGAACCGCGAGACGGCGGCGTGCTGGGAGAGCGTCTTCACCGCCTCCGACGTCGTCGTGAACGACGGGCGGCGATTCAAGGCAAGAACCGACTGAGCGGGCGGGCGGTTTCGGATCGCGCCTACTTCTTCACGATCTCGAGCAGCTCCACGTCGAACACGAGCGTCGCACCCGGCTTGATCTGCGGCGGACGGCCCTGGTCCCCGTACGCGATGTCGGACGGGCAGACGAGCGTCGCCTTGCCGCCGACCTTCATCAACTGCAGGCCCTCGGTCCAGCACTTGATGACGCCGTTCAGCGGGAACGTCGCAGGCTCGCCGCGCTGGACCGAGCTGTCGAAGACCGTTCCGTCGGTGAACTTGCCCGTGTAGTGGACCTTCACGGTGTCGGTCGCATTCGGCGCCTCGCCGTTGCCGGCCTTCACCTCCGTGTAGACGAGACCCGACGCGGTCTTCTTCGCGCCCTTCTCACCCGCGGCCTTCGCGAGGTAGGGCTCGGCGGCCTTCTTCTCCGCGGTGGCCGACGCGGCGAGGCGCGCCTGCGCGAGCGCGCTGATCTTCGGACCGAAGGTCTGGAGGTCGACCTTCTTCTCCTTCCCGAGGACGCCGTCGCTGAGGCCCGCCTTCACCAGCTCGAGCTCCTTGTCGGAGAGCTTGAAGGGTCCGAGGTTCTGGCTGAGCGCCAGGCCGAGCGCGTACATGGTCTTGTCGTCATCGGTCTTGAGATCGGGCCCCGCCGCAACGGCCGCGGCGGCCACGAGCACGGCGGCGACCGACACGACGACCCGGCCGATCAGGTTTCGCTTCACGCTACACTCCTCCCCTCTCCGCCTCTCGGGCGGGCTCGCGCCTCGCGACGTGCGCCGGCGCTCCCGCCGGCTTCCTCCCTCACTCCTCGTACTTGAAGGAGACCTTCACCTTGGCGCGGTAGGCGAGGACCTTCCCGGCCTCGAGGTGCATGTCGAGCTGCGTCACCTCGGCGATGCGGAGGTCGCGGAGCGTTTTCGACGCCTTGTCGACGGCGGCCTTCGCCGCCTTCTCCCACGACTCCGAGCTCGTCCCGACCAGCTCGATCACCTTGTAGACGCTCTCCGGCATGGCTCGCCCCTCCCTGGCCTTCTTCCCGGTCGAACCCATAGCGCTAGTTTGCGGCCTCGAACAGCCCCGCCGCTCCCATGCCGCCGCCGATGCACATCGTGACGATCCCCCAGCGCTTCTTCTGGCGACGGAGCTCGTGGAGCAGCGTTCCGGTCATGCGGCTGCCGGTCATCCCGTACGGGTGGCCGATCGAGATCGACCCGCCGTTGGGATTGAGGCGCGCCTGGTCGATGCCGAGCCGGTCGCGGCAGTAGACCACCTGCGACGCGAACGCCTCGTTCAGCTCGACGATGTCGACGTCCTGGAGCTTCACGCCTGCGTGCTTCAGGAGCTTCGGCACCGCGAACACGGGGCCGATGCCCATCTCGTCCGGCTCGCACGCGGCGAAGACGCACCCGCGGAAGAACCCGAGCGGCCGGACGCCGAGCGCCTTCGCACGCTCCGCGGACATGATGAGCGTCGCGGAGGCGCCGTCGGAGAACTGCGAGGAGTTGCCCGCCGTGACGGATCCGCCCTCCTTGAACGCCCCCGGAAGCTTGGCGAGGCCCTCGAGCGTCGTGTCGGGGCGGTTGCACTCGTCGCGATCGACCACCACCTCCTTCATCGACTTCTGCCCTGTCGCCTTGTCGGTCGCCTCCATCGTGACCTTCATCGGCGCGATCTCGTCCTTGAACCTCCCCGTTTTCTGGGCGGCGGCCGTCCGCTGCTGGGACGCGAGCGCGTACTCGTCCTGCGACTCGCGGCTCACCTTGTAGCGGTCGGCGACGATCTCGGCGGTCTGGCCCATCGGCATGTAGATCGCCGTGACGTGGTCCTTGAACCAGGGGTTGAAGAGGTTCTTCTTGTTGAAGTCGTTCTGCATCATCGTGATCGACTCGAGGCCGCCGCCGATCACGACGTCGTAGCCCTCGGCCTGCACCATGTGGGCGGCGACGGCGACGGCATTGAGCCCCGAGGAGCAGAAGCGGCTCACGGTGCCGCCCGGCACCGTGACGGGGAGCCCGGCCATCAGCGCGACGTTGCGGCCGACGTTGAAGCCCTGCGGGCCCTCGGGGAACCCGGTCCCCATGATCACCTCCTCGACCTCGGCGGGGTCGAGCTGGGGGACCTTCCGGAGCAGGTCCTTGATGCAGTGGGCGGCCATGTCGTCGGGCCGCGTCAGATTGAACGAGCCGCGGAACGACTTGGCGAGTCCGGTCCGTGAGCTCGCGACGATGACTGCTTCGCGCATGGGTTCCTCCGTTGGGTCGCCTGGTGACCGGGGGGAATTAGTCGCAGGTTGGGGAGGGCTGATGCAAGCCCGCGTCTTCCGGGTCCGCGCGGCGCGTGCTAGAGCGCGCTGGCGACGAATGGCGGAGATCCGTCAGGCCAGCGCCGCCGACCGGGACGCGCTCACCCGGCTCCTCGGCGAGCAGCTCGGCGAGCACCAGATCGACACGCCGGCTGCGGAAATCGGGGCGGCGGTCGACGGCATCCTCCGCGACCCCGAACGGGGACGGCTCCTGGTCGCAACCATGGGCGGGCCGCCCGTTGGCGTCGCCGCGCTGGCGTTCGTGGGATCGATCGAACACGGCGGACGCTCGGCGTGGCTCGAGGAGCTGTACGTCGAGCCGTCGCATCGCGGGCAAGGCATCGGGCGCGCGCTCCTGCGGGCTGCGTGCGAAGTCGCCGCCGCCGCGGGCGCGGCGGCGATCGATCTCGAGGTCGACGCCGGGCACCGGCGTGCGGAGCGACTCTACGAGGCGGAGGGCTTCGGGCCGCTCGCGCGTGCGCGCTGGGTCCGACGCCTCACGCCGCGCTGAGCTCGATGCACGCGATCTCGCGGGGGGTGAACAGCCGGACCTTCTGCCCGGTGAAGCCGAGCCCGCGGTTCACGTAGAGGGTCGCGGCGCCGTCGCGGTAGAGGCCGCGGTGGAAGGGGCTGATGAACTCCGCCAGGTTGCGCAGCCGGCGGCCGACCGGGAGCGCGAGCTGGCCCCCGTGCGTGTGCCCCGAGAGCATCAGTGCGGCGCCGAGCCGCGCCGCTTGCCCGAAGCAGTCGGGCCGGTGCGAGAGGACGATCAGCGGGTTCCCGGACGGGACCGCCGCGGCGAGCGGCGGCAGCGCCGGATGCTCGAGCACCCCGCGCGCCCAGTCGCGCCCGAGGTCGTCGACGCCGGCGATCGTGAGGGGCGCGCCGTCGATCTCCAGGTGGACGCACTCGTCGCGCAGCAGCGTGAACGGCGTCAGGCGCCGCACGGCGTCGCTCACCGCGTCGGCGCCCGCGTAGAAGTCGTGGTTGCCGAGCGTCACCAGCACGGCGTGGCGCGCGCGCAGCCCGGCGAGGGTGGGGAACCCCGCGGCACACCCTTCGAGCCGGTCGACGAGGTCGCCGGTCACGCAGACGAGATCCGGTTCGAGCGCGTTCACGCGCTCGACGTGCCGGCCGAGCTCCGCGGCGTCGAGGTGCTGGCCGATGTGCAGGTCGGAGACGTGGACGATGCGGAGCCCGTCGAGCGCGGGTGCGAGCCCCCGCACCGAAACGCGGAGGTGCGTGACGCCGAGCGCGCGCGACCCGAACGTGTAACCCCACAGGAGGAGCACCGCGACCCCGCCGACGCCACCCGTCACGAGACCCGAGTACGCGCGCACGAGCCCGTCGCCGAGCGGCGGGGGCGACAGCCAGACGAGCAGCGCGAGCGCAGGCCAGGCGACCGCCGCCAGCCCGAGGAAGAGCGCACAGAAGATCGAGGTGAAGGCGAGCGCGACGTAGCCGCGGACGAGCGCGTCGAGCACGGGACGTCGGACGTCGCGACGGCGGACGACGATCCAGCGGTTCAGCGCGAAGAACCCGAGTGGGACGACGAGGTGGAGGACCGGAGGCAGCTGCACGCCCGCGACCCCGAGCCCCCATGCGATGCACGCCCACTCCGCGAACGCGATGAAGACGAGCAGCAGGCGGAAGAACGAGCGGAAGAAGGCGCGCTTCAGCGCCTCGAGGCTGCCGTACGCGGGACGGAGCGCGGCCGCCTGCTCGCTCATCGGGTCTGCCACCCAACCGGCATCGTTCTAGGCGTGGCGCGTCGTGATCCCACCGTCCACCGGGATGACGGCGCCGGTGAGATACGCCCCGGCGCGCGAGGCCAGGTAGATCGCCGCGCCTGCCATGTCCTCCGGCTCGCCGATCCGGCCGAGCGGACACGACGAGACGATCGCGTCGCGGAAGCGCTCGAGCGTCTCGTGCATCATCTTGCTCTCGAACGGGCCGGGCGCGATCGCGTTCACGGTGATGCCGCGCGCCGCCAACTGGTGCGCGAGGACGCGCGTCAGGTGATGCACCGCGGCCTTGCTGGCGGAGTAGGCGTAGGTCTCGAGGACGGGAACCTGCAGGCCGTCGATCGACCCGATGTTGATGACGCGGGCCGGATCGCCGGGCCGGGACGCGGCCTCGAGCTGCGGGAGGAGCGCGCGGGTCAGGTGGAAGATCGCCTTCACGTTGAGCGCGAGCACCTTGTCCCAGGCGGAGTCGGGGTACTCGGCGAGCGGCGCGCCCCAGTTGGCGCCCGCGTTGTTGACGAGGACGTGAAGCGCCCGCTCGCGCTTCGCGATCGCTGCCGCGAGCCCGCGCGCCCCGGCCTCGGTCGAGACGTCGGCCGGGAGCGACGCGCATCCGAGCTCGGCTGCCACGCGATCGCACACCTCGGCCTTGCGGGAGGAGACGTACACCCGGGCTCCCGCGTCGACGAAGCCACGCGCGATCATGAGACCGATGCCGCGCGAGCCGCCGGTGACGAGCGCCACCTTGCCCTCGATCGAGAAGAGGTCCTTCATCGGCGCACCATACCGGCCGGGCCGCGCCGAGGGAAAGGCCCGTTGACGCGCCCGCGGGGTGGAGCGTAGATGCGTTCACACGGGAGGTGCACCATGGGAGCAGCCGTGCAGCTCGAGTCGTCGGTCGAGCGCTTCATTCACGCCCCGGTCCGGAAGATGCTGATCGACGGGAAGTGGGTGGAAGCCGCGTCGGGGAGGACGTTCGAGACCCCCAACCCGGCGACGGGCGAGGTCCTCGCCCGGATCGCCGAGGGCGACGCCGAGGACATCGACCGGGCGGTCCGCGCGGCGCGCCGTGCGTTCGACGAGGGCGCGTGGACCCGGACGCCGCCGGCCGAGCGCGAGCGCCTCCTCCTCCGCATCGCCGAGCTGATCGAGCAGCACGCCGACGAGCTCGCGCAGCTCGAGACGCTCGACAACGGCAAGCCCTTCACCGAGAGCCGCCACGTCGACATCCCCGGGGCGGCGGGGACGTTCCGCTACTACGCCGGCTGGGTCACCAAGATCTACGGCGAGACGAACCCGTCGGATCCCGCGTACTTCAACTTCACGCTGCGCGAGCCCGTCGGCGTCTGCGGGCAGATCATCCCCTGGAACTTCCCGCTCCTCATGGCGGCGTGGAAGCTGGCGCCGCTCCTCGCGTGCGGCAACACGTCGGTGCTGAAGCCCGCCGAGCAGACGCCGCTCACGGCGCTCCGGCTCGGGGAGCTGCTTCTGGAGGCCGGCGCACCGCCCGGCGTCGTGAACATCGTTCCCGGCTTCGGCGAGACGGCCGGCCGCGCGCTCGTCCGTCATCCGATGGTGGACAAGATCGCCTTCACGGGGTCGACGGAGGTCGGGAAGGAGATCCACCGCGAGACGGCGGGGACCCTGAAGCGCGTCTCGCTCGAGCTGGGCGGCAAGTCGCCGAACATCGTCTTCAGCGACGCCGACGCGGACGCCGCCGTGCAGGGCGCGCTCCTCGGCGTCTTCTTCTGCGCGGGGCAGGTGTGCTGCGCCGGGACGCGGCTCTTCGTCGAGCAGAGGATGCACGACGAGTTCGCGGAGAAGCTCGCCCGGAGCGCGCAGGGCATGAAGCAGGGGAATCCCTTCGACCCGGAGACGCGGGTCGGACCGCTGGTGAGCAAGGAGCAGCTCGAGCGCGTCACCGGCTACCTCGACGCCGGCAAGAAGGAGGGCGCGAAGCCGGTCGTCGGTGGCGAGCGGAACACGGCGAAGGGGCTCGAGAAGGGCTACTTCGTGAAGCCGACGGTCTTCACCGGCGTGCGCACCGACATGAAGATCGCGCGCGAGGAGATCTTCGGCCCGGTCGTCTCGATGATCCCGTTCAAGGACGAGAACGACGCC
>CAZLYE010000132.1:0-5459 GCA_964562865.1 uncultured Binatia bacterium (SeqCode)
CGAGAACGTGCCGACGAACGGGATCGGCGGCGCGCCGGCATCGCCCTGCGGGTCGAGCTCCACCCGGAAGCCGGGCCACGTGGCGTCCATCTGCTCGGAGAACCGGATGCGCACGCAGATCGTGTGCTGGGCGGTCGCGAAGCTCTCGCTCTCGGCCTGCGCGAGGTAGTTCGCGCCGGGATACGGGTTCGGGTTCGTGTGCTTGTACTTGTAGAGTTGCCGCTCGCAGCCTGGGTGGTCCGCGTCGACCTGCGTCGTCGCGTTGCCGTCGGCGTCGTCGTAGGCGTCGATCTCCTTGATGAACGGCGTGTAGTTCTCGAGCCGCACGTGCTGGAGGGGCGTCGTGCCGTTGAACATGACGTTCACGAGGTCGACGTCGGCGTGCACCAGGTCCGAGGCGAGGACGTGGATGTCGTAGTCGCCGTCCGGGAAGCGGGCGTCGCTCGGCTTGGTGGCCTGGGGCATGCCCGCGTAGTTGGCGGTCGCCGCCTCGACGTTCCCGCCGTCCTCCATGGCCTTCGTCCGCCAGTACTGCATGCCGTCGGTGTTGGCGGGCGCGCCATTCTCGCCCTTCGTGTCGGTGATGATGAAGTGGTGGAGGACGGGCCACGGGAAGTACGTCGTGGTGAAGAACCCCTCGGTGATGACCGAGTTGCAGGCCGAGCCGGAGTTTCCGGGGCTCGTCACGCAGTCCGTCAGCCCCTTGCACCCGGAGTTGGCCGCGTCCTGGATGTCGGCGAGGAACGTGCAGTTCGTCGGCCCCGTGCCGAAGTAGGTGTTCTGGAAGTCGTAGAGCCAGTACGGGTGCGCGGTCGACTTGACGTCGTCGCTCGCCTCCGCCGCGGGGAGTGGCCCCTCGATCCAGTACTTGAGCCGGATGGGTGCCTGGCGGGGGTTGGTGCCCTGCTGGTCGGTCACCTCGACCTCGATGTCGATGTCGTCCGACAGCGGCTTCGTGTCGTGATCGTAGTCGAGGTAGTTGGTCAGGACGGGGTCGTTGTGGTCGCGGTAGAGGACGACCTTCCCGTCCTCGTTCTCGTCGAAGAGCGTGGGGGCGAGCCCCTGCGGGTCGCGGTCGGCGGGATCGGTGAAGATCGTGAGGAAATGGCGGGCGCTCGTCTGTCCGACGGCCGCGACCGTCGTCACCATCGAGTGGACGTGATCGGTGAAGTCGCCGTCGAAGTGGCGCGTGCCCACCTGGGCGAGCTTCGTGCCGGGCGCGACGAAGTCGCCCGTGCAGACCACCCGGTCGTGCGTACCGTCGTTGGCGATGTGGTTGAAGCTGTCCCACTCGTACATCGGATTGCCCATCGCATCGACGCCGACGTCGACCTTGACGGAGACGAAGCTGTCGTCCGGCGTCGGGCTGTCGATGATCGTGTCGACGACGCCGCCGCGCGGGGCGCGCACGTCGTCGCCCGAGAAGGGCGAGATCGTCGTCTTGTTCAGATCGACGCCGTCGTGGTAGCCGACCGCGGCGCCGCCCGCGGCTGCGATGCCGGCCCAGCCGATGACCTCGTTGAAGCCGTGCAGCACCTCGTGCCCGCCCGCGATCGGCCACGCGACGGTCACCGAGGTGGTGAAGGTGGCGAACGGCGTACAGACGGGCGGCGCGCCGAGGCAGGCGAAGATCTGGTAGAAGTACGTGCTCGCGGTGTCGACGGCGTTGTCCTGGTAGCTCGTCACGGCGGGGCCCGGTGTCGCAATCCGCGTGACCGCGCCGCCGTTCGCCCCGCGCCAGAGCTCGTAGCTGACGACCAGCGGCTGGGCCGTCCAGTTGACGAGGATCGCCGGGGCCGCGCCGTACCGCGGCGCGGCCCACAGCATGGGCGTGACCGGCGGCGGGCAGACCGGGAGCGCCGCGACGCGCGCCGCGCCGAGGAGTATCCCGCCGAGCCCGATGAGGGCGCGGGCTCTCACGGCCGCCGCCAGGCTCCCGGCGCGACCGACACGACGCGGTCGGCGAGCACGACGCGGCGGTCGCCCACCATGCCCGGTCGGATCTCACGCATCGCCGGCACGCGGTCGCGCGGCGCGGTCCCGAGATCGGCGTGGCTGCTGGCGCCGTCCCTCAGCCGGAGGCTCCGGACGCCGAGCCGCATCGTGGCCGCGTCCTCCGGGCGGGCCTCCACGATGAGGAGCCGCTTGCCCCGCGGGTCGAAGCGGACGCCCTTCGGCAGGACGCCACGCACGTCCTCGCGCCGCCAGAGCGTGTCGCCGGAGCGCGCGTCGAGGAGGAACGCGCCACCCCACCCGACCACCGCCACCCGCTGGCTGTCCGGGCTCGCGACCACCTCGGTCGTGAGCGGGAGCTCGACCTGCTTCACGACCTGGTTCGCCGAGTCGAGGACCGTGACGCTCGTCGTGCGGGCGGTGACGTCGTTGCGGAGGAGCAGCAGGCGGCGGTTGTCGGGCGTCAGGATCACGTCCGGCACGTCGGGGCCGCGCCACTCGTGGCGCCAGAGCACGTTGCCGGTGGGCCCGTAGGCCAGCACGACCTTCTGCTGGCTGTCGCCGCCCTGGTTCAGGGTGACGAGCCGGCCGTCGGGCTCGATCCACCACTTGGTGATCATGAGCGTCGGGTCGCTCACCGCGCCGAGCGGCTCCCCGTGCAGGCCGAGGAAGGCGATGTCGTGGGCGCGTACGGGAGCGTGCGGGGCCTCGGGCAGCGTGATCACCCCGTGTTCCGTCACGAATGCCTCGCGCCCCGCGGGCACCGTGAGGGTCCCGATCTCCTGCCCCGCCCGATCGACGACCCGGAGCGCCATGCGGGAGTCCTCTCGCTTTGCAAGTCCGACGGTCCCCGCCGTCGGGTCGCTCACGATCTTCCAGTCGTCGAGCCGCTCACGGGCCGGGCCCTCCGGCCGCTCGAAGCGGAGCTCGTCGTCCTCCTGGTAGACGCCGTCGGCCAGGTAGCGCCGCTCGGCCGCGGGCGAGGTCCCGGCGAGGCCGGCCCCGAGCGCGACCGCCAGCGCCGCCGTGAGGATCCCCCCCCTCGGGCGCGTCGCCTTAGTAATGTAGGGAGCCAGCACCGCGCCTCTGTCTCACGAGCGTTTCCGCGCCGTCAATATCTATGCATGGCGCATGCTGCCGCGGCGGCCGCGGCGGTCGGGTCCCCCGGCCGCCGGCGACGTCGCGCAGCCCGCGCGCGTCGCGTGCCGTCCGCAGGCGGATCGTCCGTGCGCTCCTCTGCGGCACTCGGCAGGCACGTGCCAGCGGTGGCACGCGGCTGCGGCGCGTGTGGCACACAGTGACGCACGATTGACGGCGTGATCAAGGATTTGCCGCTTCGGCACGGGGGCTGCTCTAGGCGCCATGCTCAAACGCCTAGGCAAGCCCCTGACGCTCGGGCTTCTCATGCTGGGTGTGCCGGCGGAGGCGGGGGAGATGCTCGCGCGGGCCTGCGTCACCAGGATCGTCGTCGAGTCGGCCGGACAGGCGCAGTGGGAAGCGCCGCGGATCCCGGACGCGCCGAGCAGCGTGCAGCGTTTCGCGCGCGAGATGAATGCGGTCGGCCGGGCGGTCGGTGTGGACCCGAAGCTGCTCCGGGCCGTGGTCATGCAGGAGTCGAGCGGCAATCCCGATGCGGTGAGTGAAACGGGCGCGGTCGGGCTGACGCAGCTCATGCCGATCGCGATCCGGCAGTACGCCGCCGAGGCGGCGAGCCTCCTCGGCCGACCGGTGGACGCGCGGAGCGCGCTCGACAACCTCCTGATGGGCGCCCTCTACTACAGGGACGCGCTCCGGCGGACGCACGGCAACGTGGAGGCCGCAGCGCGTCTCTACCACGGCGGCCCCAATCACGCGCTGCACGGCCCGCGCACGGTGGCCTACGGCCGGGCGGTCGCGTGGCGCTACCGGCGGATGACGAACGCGGCCGCGCGTCCGGCGGCCTGAGGTCAGGAGCGCGGTGCGAAGCGAAGGCCGTCGGGCGTCCGCACGATCGTCTTCTCGATCGGCGGAGACTCCTGCGACACCTCCCGCCCAGTCGGATCGCGGAAGCGATCGCGCCGCGTGAACCGGACCGTGCGTTCCGCGCCACTCCCGCGCACGTCGAGCACGTGGACCTCGACGTGGAGGTCGCGGACGCCCTCGAAGTACCTGCCGAGTGCGCTCGCCTGGCGGTCGTCCACGACCTGGCCGATGCGACGGAGCTCGGCCAGGTCCTGCGCGCGCCAGGCCTCGACGTAGCGATCGAGGAACGCGCGCACGTCGAGGTCGGTCACGCCGCTCGGTGCCGCGGCGGGCGGCGGAGCCGGCGCCTCCGAGGGCGGCTCGACCGGCGCTGACGGCGTCGCGCGCGCGACCTGCTCCGCGGGTCGGGGCGTGGGCGGAGGGGCCACCGTCGCGGTGGGTGCCGGCGCGGGCGCAGACCGCGGCGCGGGGATCCTCACCGGCGGTGACGGCACGGCCCGAGCGGGTACGACGACCGGGGGGGCGGCGGCGACGCTCGGGGCCGCGGCGGGCAGAGCTGCGGCGGCGGGTGGTGGCTCCGTGACGGGCGGCGATGTCGTGACGACCGGCGCCGGTGCGACCGGTGCCGGCGCGGCTGCGGCGACCTCGACCGGGGGCGGGACCGCCGGCTCGGCGACGGGCGGCGGTGCCGGTGCGACCGCCGGCGGTGGGGTCGTCACGACCTCGACCGGCGCGGGCGCGGGCGGCGGCACGGCGGCGGGCGGGGGTGACGGCGGCTCGACCGACGGAGGGTTCGGCGACCGCTCGCTCTCGACGCGTACCCGATCGGCCGACACGGGCGGCGGCGCGGGCAGCGCGGGCTTCGCCTGCGGCTCGGCCAGCGCGACGCGCGACGGCGGTGGCGTGACGGGCTGGTGGATGTGCACGACGAGAAGTGTCGCGACCACGGCCGTCGCGACCGCGCCAGCGGACCAGCGGACCCCGCGCGAGCGCCAGCCTCCGCGTGCCGCGTCGGCAGCCGCGGAGCGACGGAGCCGCACGAGCACCCCGCCGCCCAGGTCCCCGATCGCCTCCTGTGCCATGGCGCGCGTCACGTGTCGTCCGCCGGCGGCGTAGGCGAGAAGGAGCGCGTTGTGACAGAGGATGTTCACCCGACGCGGGACGCCCTCCGCACGGCGCACGATCAGGTCGAGCGCCGGGGCGCTGAACATCTCGATCGCCCCGCCCGACTGCGCGAGACGATGCGCGACGTAGCGCCGGGTCTCCGTGCCGTCGAGCGGTCTCAGCTCCACGCGCCCGCCGATCCGCGCCGCGATCCCCGCGAGGTGCGGCTGCCGGAGCTTCGCGTCGACCTCGGGCTGCCCGACGAGGATGATCTGCAGCGAGCCCGGCACGGCGTCGAGCAGGAGCGGCAGCTCCGCGAACGTCTCGTCGTCGAGGCTCTGCGCCTCGTCGATCACGAGGACGGCCGAGTCGCCGCCCGCGGCGCACTGCTCGAGGAACGAACGGAGCGCCGCCAGAAGGTGCGTCCGATCGTGCCCCTC
>CAZLYE010000133.1:0-3655 GCA_964562865.1 uncultured Binatia bacterium (SeqCode)
TCCCCCTCGGCCCCGACTCCAGCGCGACGCGATCCTCGCCTGCGGCGGCGGCGCCGTGGTCGGAACGGTCGCGGCCGCCACGGCGTACTGGTCGTACCTGCGCGCCGGCGGGCCGACCCGCCTGAGCGTGGCGGTTATTCCCGCCTCGCTCCTCGTCGTGGCTGCCGTCTACGCGGTCCTCGCACGGCGCCGCCGACGTGCGAGCGACTGGCTCGGCCTCGGCTACACGGTGGCCGTCGTCGGCGTGACCGGCCTCCTCATGTTCTGGGAGGTCGTGCACGGCTTCTACGCGCAGGTCAGCTTCGCCGGCTGGTGACGCGGCTCCGTCCGCGCGCGCCCGCCCCGACCCCGCCGGAGAACGCCCGCTCGACCTGACCCTTCAGGCGCGCGACGAGCTCCTCGCGTCCCGCCTTCATCCCGCTCGCCACCCAGTCCGCGAGGAGCACCTGATCCATCACCGAGAACATGCGCGCGAGGTAGCCCGGATCCTCGTCGACGAACACGCCCTCGGCGATCCCCTGCCGGAAGACGGCGGCCTGGAGCGCGTGGATGTCCTGCCAGTGCGCGATCTGCGCGTCCGTCCCCGATGACGGGCTGAGCGCCCACGACGTGCCGGCGCGGAGATGCATGCGGAGAAAGAACGGGTGCGCGACGAAGTACCCGATGTACAGCTCGATGAGCCCGTCGAGTGTCTCTCGGGGCGGGGTCCCGCGCGCCACCACCTCGCGCGCCAGGCCGAGGAGCTCCTGCCCTCGCTCCTCGAGGATCGCACGGTGGAGCTCGGTCTTGCTCGGGAAGATCGCGTAGATCGTCCCCATCGAGAGGCCCGCCGCCCGCGAGATCTCCTGCAGCCGGGCGCTCTCGAAGCCCCGCTCCGAGAACACCCGCTCGGCCGCCTCGAAGACGTGCTGCCGGTACACGTCGTTCCGGGCGCGGCGCGCCTCGTCGCGGGGTCTCCGTCGCGTGGCCGGCATGCGCCCCCCTCCTAGCATTCGGGAACTGGGTTGACAACTCGGAATTCCGAATGATAGTTCGAACCCGCGAATATCTGTCACAGGAGGGGCCCCAATGGAGTTCGGTATCTTCTCCCAGATGCACGTCCCGCCCTGGGACGACGAGCACTCGCGCTACCTCCGGGAGCTCGAGGTCTCCCTCGCCGTCGAGGCGGCCGGCTTCAAGTACGACTGGTCACCCGAGCACCACTTCCTCACCAACTACTCGCACCAGCCCTCCCCCGAGGTGTACCTGTCCTGGGTCGCGGCGCGGACGAAGCGGATCCACGTCGGCACGGCGATCACGAACATCACGGCGGCGGTGAACCACCCGGCGCGCGTCGCCGAGCGCATCGCGGTGATGGATCATCTCTCCGAGGGTCGCGTCGAGTTCGGCACGGGGCGCGGCTCCTCGTCGGCGGAGTGGGGCGGGTTCGCGATCCCGTCGGCCGCCGAGACGAAGCCGATGTGGCGCGAGTCGCTGGAGCAGATCCCGCGCATGTGGCGCGACGAGCCCTACGCCTTCGAGGGCCGGTACTTCCGGATGCCCGAGCGGAACGTGCTGCCGAAGCCGTACTCCAAGCCGCACCCGCCGCTCTGGGTCGCGTGCTCGAGCCCGCCCACGTTCGTCGAGGCCGGCGAGCTCGGCCTCGGGTCGCTCTGCTTCACGTTCGGCACGCCGGCCGAGATCGCGGAGCACGTCCGGAGCTACAAGGAGGCGATCAAGCGCTGCAAGAAGCCCGTCGGCGAGTACGTGAACGACAACATCGCCGTCACGACCAACATGTTCTGCCTGGAGGACGGCGACGAGGCACGGGCGCTCTACTCCAAGGCCCGGGTAGAGGCGTTCACCGAGTACTTCTTCGGCTGGCTCGACTCGATCCCGCGACCGGCCGGCATGCCGAAGACCGGCCCCGTGAAGGTGCCGCCGATCACGCCGGAGCAGCTGAAGGCCGGGCTCGTCGGCGGGGGCCGGCAGGTCGGCACGCCCGACGAGATCGCAGAGGTCATCCGGATGTACGAGGCGATCGGCGTCGACCAGCTCATCTATGCACCCTTGACGCTCACGCTCGACCAGAAGTACGTCCTCAGATCGATCGAGACCTTCGGGAAGCACGTGCTGCCGAAGTTCGACAGGGACCCGGTGCATTCCACGACGCGGCAGCGCCAGGCAGCGCTGAAGGCGAAGGCGGCCTGAGGTCGGATGGCGGTCCCGGTCTTCGACCGCGTCCTGATCGGCGGCGAGTGGGTCCGTGCCGCGCACGGCACCTATCCCGTCGTCGACCCGGCCACCGAGGAACCCGCGGGGCACGCGCCCGAGTGCTCCGTCGAGCAGGTGCGGGCCGCGGCCCGCGCCGCGCGCGACGCGTTCGAGCGGGGACCGTGGCCCCGGATGAGCGGCGCCGAGCGCGGCGCGCTCCTCCGCGAGGCCGCGGAGAAGTTCCGGGCTGCGATGGGGCCGCTCGTCGACCTCACCATCGCCGAGACCGGCGCCGTGCGCGCGGTCGCGAAGGCGCAGCAGGTCGGGGCCGTGCCGCTCCGGCTTGCGCGCTGGGGCGAGCTCGCGGCCACCCCGCCCGACGAGGAGCTTCCGGCGCGCGGGCTCGTGCCGGGGATGACGGCGCGCGGGCTCGTCGCGCGGGAGCCGATCGGCGTGGTCGCGTGCATCACGCCCTTCAACTTCCCGATGACGAACTGCGCCGGGAAGATCGGGCCCGCGCTCGCGTGCGGCAACACCGTGGTGGTGAAGCCGGCACCGGCGGACCCGCTCGGCGTGACGGAGCTCTGCCGCGTCGCGGCGTCGGTGCTGCCGCCGGGCGTCCTCAACTTCGTCTGCGGCGCCGGCCCGGAGATCGGCGAGGCCCTCGTCCTCGCGCCCGAGGTGGACATGATCTCGTTCACCGGGAGCTCCGCCGTCGGGCAGCGGATCCAGGAGGCGGTCGCGCCGCGGATGAAGCGCGTGCTCCTCGAGCTCGGCGGCAAGTCGCCCAGCATCGTCTTCGCCGACGCGGAGCCGGAGGCCGCGCTGGCCGGCGCGATGCAGGTGTGGACGTTCCACAGCGGACAGATCTGCATCGCGGGCACGCGACTCCTCGTCGAGCAGTCGATCTACGACGACTTCACCCGGCGGCTCGCCGCCGCGGGGCGTGAGCTCACGGTGGGCGACCCGCGCCAGGCGGGCGTCGTCGTCGGGCCGCTCGTCTCGGCCACCCAGCGCGCGCGCGTCGAGCGCTACATCGCCCAGGGGATCGCGGAGGGCGCGAAGCTCGCGTGCGGCGGGAAGCGCCCCGCGCACCTGCCGAAGGGGTACTACGTCGAGCCGACGCTGTTCACCGGCGTCCGCAACGACATGATGATCGCGCGCGAGGAGATCTTCGGCCCGGTGATCAGCGCGATCCCGTTCCGCGACGAGGCGGACGCGATCGCGCTCGCCAACGACACCGACTACGGGCTCTACGGCTATGTCTGGAGCGGTGACGCAGCCCGCGGCCTCCGCGTGGCGCGCGCGCTGCGCACGGGGACCGTGCAGGTGAACGGCAGCCCCCTCAACGCCGACGCGCCGTTCGGCGGCTACAAGCTCTCCGGCATCGGCCGCGACGGCGGCCGCTGGGCGCTCGGCGCCTACAGCGAGCTCAAGTACATCGGCTGGACCGAGAGGGAGA
>CAZLYE010000134.1:0-6141 GCA_964562865.1 uncultured Binatia bacterium (SeqCode)
CCGAGTTCCGGATGACGGGGCTGCCGTTCCCCGACATAACGACCCGTCTCCGGATGCTGGACGAGGCGCTCGTCTGCCTCGACGGACTCTGGCGCGACGAGCCCTTCTCCTTCACTGGCGAGTTCTACCGCTTCCGCGAGGCGACGCTCCGCGTCCGGCCGGTGCAGCGGCCGCATCCGCCGTTCCTGCTCGGGGGGAGCGGCAAGGGGCTCCTCCGCATCGCCGCGCGCCACGCCGACGCCGTCAACCTCATCAGCGGGACGGGGCGGGTCGGGTACATCGCGATGACCGAGGTCGCGAAGTTCACCGATGCGAGCTTCCGCGCGAAGGTCCGCTTCCTCCGCGAGGAGGCGCGCCGCGTCGGCCGCGACCCCGAGCGGATCGAGATCAGCCAGACCCTGTTCACGGTCATCATCACGGATTCCCCCGCTGCGTCGCGCTCGACGGCGGAGAGCTTCGGCACGATGCTCGGCCTGCCGCCCGAGGAGATCGTGCGCTCGCCGCTCACGCTGATCGGCACGCCGGACGAGTGCGTCCGCGAGCTCAAGCGCCGCGAGCGCGAGTGGGGTGTCGCCGAGACGATCTTCTCCGCCCGCGGCGACGACGTCGTCCGGCGCCTCGCGACGGAGGTCCTGCCGCACGTGTAGGCCGTCTCACGCACCGCAGAGCGCCCGCGCGCGGCGCGCCATGGCGGGCACTCCGGCGCCGAGCGCGGCGAAGTACGGGTCGTCGGCAGCGCCGCGTACATGACGAGCCCAGGACCCTTCGAGGATGCACGCGAGACGGAAGAGGCCGAGCGCCTGGTAGTAGGGCAGGTGGTCGATCGATCGGCCCGTCCGTCGCGCGTAGTGGGCCGCGAGGTCGCGGCGGGACCCGAACCCGCCGAGTGCTGCAAGCGGCGCGCTGTCGCCCATCGGCAACGCGACGTCGTCCGGATCCGGCCAGAGCGCGGTGCAGAGGCCGAGGTCGACGAGCGGGTCGCCGATCGTCGCCGTCTCCCAGTCGAGGATCGCCAGCACGCGGGGCGGACGCGCCGGCGCGTACATCACGTTGTCGAGGTGGTAGTCGCCGTGGATGATCGCCGGCGGCTCGCCGGGCGGACGGTGGCTCGCGAGCCAGGCGGCGAGCGCGTCCATGTCGGGCAGCGGGCGCTGCCGGTACGTCTCGAGCTGCTTCGTCCAGCGGGCGACCTGCCGCTCGAGGAATCCGTCGGGCCGCCCGAAGTCGCCGAGGCCGAGCCGCCGCCAGTCGACGGCGTGGAGCGTCGCGAGCGCGTCGACGAACGCCTCTCCCACCCGGGGCCGCGCGTCGCGGGCGAGGAACGCCTCCGGGGCGCGCTCGCGGATCACCCAGCCCTCGAGCCGCTCCGTCAGGTGGAACGGCGCGCCGATGACGTCCGCGTCGTCGCATGCGGCGACCAGCGTCGGCGCCGGGACGGGGGTTCCGGCGAGGACCCGCAGCAGCCGCGCCTCGCGCGCCATGTCGTGCGCGGTGGGCGCGAGCGGGACGCGGGGAGGGCGCCGGAGGATCCACGCCCGGTCTCCGCGACGGACGAGGAACGTCTCGTTCGAGTGGCCCGTGGTGATCCGCTCCACCGCGAGCGCGAGACCCGGTGCGATCCCCTGCGCGTCGAGCCACGGGCCGAGACGGGCCGGATCGCAGAGCAGAGCGGTCAGCGCGTCGGACACGGGCGCGGTCTGTAGCGCGGGCACGAGGCGGTCGCAATGCGGATTCGTCGCGCGCGTTGCCCAATGTGGGAGGCGTGTGCTAGCTACTTCCGCTTCAGGGAGACGGACGGGTTGGCACGCGACGATCTCATCCAGATCAAGGGCACGATCAGCGAGGCGCTCGCCGGCGGGAACTACCGCGTGAAGGGCGACAACGGCATGGAGTTCCTCGCGAAGATCGGAGGCCGCATGCGTCGCTACCACATCCGGGTCATCCCCGGTGATCGCGTGACGATCGCGGTCTCGCCGTACGACCCGACGCACGGCCTCATCGTCTTCCGCGGCGGCTGAGCGCGGCCGCCGCGGCGTAGCCGCCGTTCGGCCCCCACACCTCCCACGCGCGCGACACCACGGCCCGGTACCGTCCTCCCGCACCTTCGACCCGGGTGTCGACGTCGAGGGCCCCCATCCCGGGACACCAATACTGACCGCGGCGCGACGGGAAAAGGCCCGCGTCCGGACGCTCGTGGAGGCGGCGCGCTAGGACGACGGGATCGACTCGGCCTCCGCCACCCACGCCGCCACCGACGCGTCCGACGGCATCCGCCAGTCCCCGCGCGGCGAGAGCGAGCCGCCCGAGCCCACCTTGGGGGCGTCCGGGAGACAGTCGCGCTTGAACTGGCTCGCGAAGAAGCGGCGGAGGAAGACGAGCAGCCAGCGCCGGATGTCGCCGAGCGTGTAGCGGCCGTCGAAGGCGTGCAGCGCCATGCGCGCGATCCGCCGAGGGCCGAAGCCGAAGCGGAGGAAGTAGTAGAGGAAGAAGTCGTGCAGCTCGTAGGGGCCGATCAGCTCCTCCGACTTCTGGGTGATCGTACCCTCCGCGCCGAGGCGGCGGAGCTCCGGGCTGATCGGGGTGGCGAGCACGCTCTCGAGGACGCGCGCCACCGACGGCTCGTCGCGGAAGATCGTCTCCGACGTCCAGCGGATCAGGTAGGAGACGAGCGTCTTCGGGACGCCGGCGTTCACGCCGTAGTGCGACATGTGGTCGCCGCCGTAGGTCGCGAAGCCGAGCGCCAGCTCGGAGAGGTCTCCCGTGCCGAGGTCGATCGCGCGCGTCTCGCACGCGAGCGAGAAGAGGAGGAACTTCCGCGCCCACGCCTGCACGTTCTCGAACGTGACGTCCTCGGTGGCGGGGTCGTGGCCGATCGCCGCGAAGACCTGCCCCGCGAGGCGCGTGATGTCGATCTCGCGGAGCGTCGCGCCGAGCGCGCGGACGAGCGCGCACGCGTTCTCGTACGTCCGCTTCGACGTCCCGAACCCGGGCATGGTGACCCCGATGACGTGAGTGCGGGGCAGGCCGAGCAGGTCCATCGCGTGCACGGCGACGAGGAGCGCCTCGGTCGAGTCCTGACCGCCCGAGATCCCGATCACGACGCGCCGCCCGTCCTCGGGCAGGGCCTGGAGCCGCCGCGCGAGCGAGGTGGCCTTGATCAGGAAGATCTCGCGGCAGCGGACGTCGCGCAGGCGCGGATCGGCGGGCACGAACGGCAGCGGCTCGATGCGGCGACGGAGGGTGCGGAAGGCCCGCGCGTCCTCGCCGCCGTCGATCTCGACGGTGCGGAGCTCGCGGGAGTGCACGGCGGCGTTCTGTCCCCACGAGCCCTGGCGGAGCCGGTCCTCTGCCAGCGCGCGCAGGTCGACGTCGACCACCACGTTCGTCCCGTGGAGCGCGAACCGCTCCGTCTCGGCGACCAGCTCGCCGCGCTCCGCGACCATCCCGTGCCCGTCCCAGGCGAGGTCCGCCGTCGACTCGCCGAACCCCGCGGCGCTGTACATCTGGACCGCCAGGTTCTTCGCCGACGACGAGCAGACGAGCTGGCGGCGGTACTCGTGCTTCCCGACCGTCACGTTCGACGCGGACAGGTTGGCGAGGACGGTCGCGCCGGAGAGCGCGGCGATCGTGCCGGGCGGCACCGGCGTCCAGAGGTCCTCGCAGATGTCGGTGTGGAGGACGAAGCCGGGGAGGTGCGCGGCCCGCACGAGCACGTCCGTGCCGAACGGCACCCGCTCGCCGAGGAGCGTCAGGGTCGTGGCGCGCGCGTCGGCGGCGGGATGGAACCAGCGGAGCTCGTAGAACTCGCGGTAGTTCGGCGGATACGCCTTCGGGACGACCGCGATCGGGCGCCCGCGATGGAGCGTCACGGCGCAGTTGAAGAGCAGATCGTCGACGACGAGGGGGATGCCGACGGAGACGATCAGGTTCCAGCGCGCCGTCGCCTCCGCGACGCGGCGGAGCGCGGCGAGCGCCCCGGCGAGGAGCGTCTCCTGGAAGAAGAGGTCGGCACAGGTGTAGGCCGAGAGCCCGAGCTCCGGGCAGAGCGCGTAGTGCGCGCCTTCCGCGTGGACCTGCTCCAGCACACGGAGGTGGGCCTCGGCGTTGAACGCCGGGTCGGCCACGCGCCCCTCGGGGACGCACACCGCCACGCGCGCGTAGCCGTGGGCCCGGACGTCGAGGAAATCGCCCGCCATCCCCCACAATATACAGGGCGGCCGGAGGGCTTCCTATGGCGCCGAGGCCCCGCGGGGCGCGCCGACTCAGGCCCCCGGCGACGTGCCGGCGATCCCGTGCGCGATCTTGAGCGCGACGGCGACGATCGTGAGAGTCGGGTTGTAGCCCGACGAGTTCGGGAAGACGCTGCCGTCGGTCGCGTAGAGGTTGTCGACGTCGTGGAAGCGACCCTGCGCGTTCGTCACGGTCGTGGACGGGTCGTCGCCCATCCGGAGGGTGCCCATCACGTGACGCGAATTCGGCGGCCCGACGAGGAACGGCGCGCACGGGGTGACGAAGACCTTGTCCGACGGTGCCCCCGCTCCCACGACGACCTGCTTCAGGAGCGGGATGTAGAACTGACGCGTCCGCTGCTCGTAGGCGTGGTTCTTGTACGTAATGCGCGGAACCGGGAGCCCGTACACGTCGCGATAGGTGGGATCGAGGTCGACCTGGTTGGTCGACTGCGGCGCGTCCTCCGCCTGCATCGTGAGCCCGAAGAGATGCTGGCCGAGCGGCAGGTCGCGGAGCGCGTTCTTCAGGCCGATCCCGGGCATCGCCCCGAGCGTCAGGTAGTTGGCGCCGTCCTCGCTGATCGGCAGCCCCTGGGAGGCGCCGAACTCGCAGATGCCGCCGAGGTAGACCCGGCGCACCCCGCCGCCGGCGTCGAACACGCGGATCTCCTCGCCGCCCGGCTCGACGCCGCGGAAGTCGGAGATGCCCTGCGTGACGGCGCGCCCGCGCTGCCCGTGGACGCGCTGGGGGAGGAAGCCGTTCACGTTGGTCTGGAAGTGGAACATGAGGTTCCGTCCGACCTGTCCGCTCGAGTTCCCGAGGGTGGCACCCGCGGGCGTCGGCGAGAGCAGGCAGATGCGCGCGGACTCGATCGGGCTCGCGGCGAGGATGAAGGCGTGGGCCCTCGCCCTGCGGGGCTTCCCCGCGCCGTCGATGTATTCCACCGCGCTCACGTGGCCGCCGTCGTTCACGAGCCGCGTGACCGTCGCGTTGAAGCGGAGCTGGCAGCGGTCGGTCAGGAGCGCGCGGCGGAGCGTCGTGACGGCGGGCGAGCCCTTGGAGTTGTTCGGGCAGCCGAAGCCGCTGCAGAGCCCGCAGTCGTTGCACGGCGGCCGGCCGTCGTAGAAGCGCGAGTTGATCGCCGCCGGATAGGCGTGCGGATGGAGCGCGTCGTAGCCCGGGAGCGTCACCTGGCGCGCGCCGTCGGCGAGGAGGAGCCCGAGGTACATCGGGACGCCGGGCGGCATCGGGTAGGGCTTGCTGCGCGTCGACTCGAACGGGCTGTCGCCCGCGAGCCCCTGCACGCCGTAGAGGTCCTCGGCCTCCGTGTAGAACGGCTCGAGGTCGTCGTAGGTGAACGGCCAGTCCGCGAAGTTGGCCGCCGGGATCGTCGGCCCGAGCTCGTTGAAGCCCGGGATCAGGACGCCCTGCGCGGCCAGTGCGGCGAACTTGGTGCCGAGCTGAAAGTCCACCTTGTTGTAGCGCGGCGTCTTGCAGTCGGCGTGCTGGAACGCTCCGCCGACCGCCTTCGGCAGCACGTTGACGTCGTCGGAGAGGGTCGCGGTGGCCGTCGCGGTCTGACGGAAGGTCCGCGGCTCGAGGAAGCCGTCCTGCTGGATGAAATTGCGGACGGCGTACTTGAGCTCGTCGTTGCTGTGGAGCGGGAGATGGAGGTGGCGATGGTCGAGTCCGGGGAACGCGTTGCCGCCCGTCTCGAGGATCAGCACCTTCTTGCGGGCCTTGGTGAGTACGTACGCCGCGGTGCCGCCCCCCGCGCCGCTTCCGATGATGCAGAAGTCGAAGTGCTTGAGTCGTCCGTTGCCGAGGATGTCGTCCCCTCGCCGCCCGCTCATCATCTCGTCTCCTCTAGCACTCCAACGTTTCGAACGGCACTGTGGTGATGAGGATGTT
>CAZLYE010000135.1:0-4613 GCA_964562865.1 uncultured Binatia bacterium (SeqCode)
GATCGTGATGTCGTCGGGCCTCCAAACGGCAGGACGCTCATCGTCGCCTCCGACAGTCTTGCTGGAATTCGATCGCGGCATGCCGCGACTCGGAGGGCTTCGGTCCACGCGCCGTGACCCGAACCGATCCAACAGAAAATCGGCGACGGTCCACCGCATTCCGCCGATGATGGCGCCGCCGGCCAACCACACCCACCACGAAACCATCATGCCCTCGACCGCCACCGTACCGACGGGAACACGAGGGTCAATGCAGTCCGGGTGCCACTCCGGAAAGTTCACGGAGCGACCACGGCGATGACACGAACACGTCGCGCCGTGCTCTCCGGACGTACAGAGGCTGCCTCCGGATTGGACAGCCTCGTCGCGTCAGCCGACGCCGAAGAATCGATCTGGCGTTCCTCGGCTACGACCCTGTCACCAGGAGGCCGAGCGTCACGCGCCCCCAACCACGAACGCGGCGGCAGCCCGCTTCTTCAGCTCCTTCGGCGAGACGTCCTCCCGGTGCATCGCGATGCCCCATCGGTTCCCCGAGGGATCCTCCACGCGGCAGAAGCGGTCGCCCCAGAACATGTCCTGAGCGGGCATCAGCACCTTGGCGCCCGCGGTGACAGCCTTCGCGAGCACCTTGTCGACGTTGAGGACGTAGACGAAGAGCCCGGCGGGTTGCGGGGGCTCCTGCATGGCGTCGCTCAGCATGACGACCGAGTCCCCGATCAGGATCTCGGCATGCATGATCTTTCCGCCCGGCCCCGCAATGCGCATCTTCTCCTTCGCGCCGAAGGCCTTCTTGCAGAAGGCGATCGTGTCGGCGGCATTCGCCTGGTTCAGGGCGGGCGAGACGCTGTGGTAGCCCTTCGGGATCGGCTTCACCTTCTTCGGCATGCGCTCATTCCTCCTCTGCAATGGACGCGGGTGGATGGTAGGCTGCTCGAGACGCGGATATCAGAGGCCGACGCCGCCGGCCATCGACCTCCCCTGGGAGCGGGTCCCCTTCGACGTCCGCGGCACCGACGGGAACCAGGGCCGCCGATGCAGGTCACGTGCCGGTCGCGGGATCACGGATCGGCTGAGACTTCCACACGACGGCGACGCATTTTGCTTCGTCGATGCGCAGAGGGTGCTCGTCGAATCGGCAGCGCCGCCAGCGCACCGGGTGGTTCCGTGCCGTGGCGTCACGGAGCGCTCGTCGGCGCCGGTGGTGGACCCGGGACGGCCGCCGTTCCGGGGGGCGCCGCGCTCCAGTCCTTCAGCGGGAGCTGCCAACCGCCGCCGAGGGTGCGGTACAGGTCGACGATGGCCACCAGCTCGTCGCGCTGCGTGCGGGCGAGCCCGATCTCGGCGGGGAAGAGCTGCTGCTCGGCGTCGAGGACCTCGAAGTAGTTCGCGACGCCGTCCTTGTACCGCTGCAGGGACAGCGCGACCGACGTCGAGAGCGACTTCACCGTCGCCTCGCGGTCGGCGCGGACGCCCTTCAGCTTCTCCTGCGTCACGAGCGCATTCGACACCTCGGCAAACGCCTGCAGCGTGACCTCTTGGTAGCGCTCGACGGCCTCGTGCCAGGCGGCCGTGCTCGTCCGGTAGCTCGCGAGAAGCCGTCCGCCCTGGAAGAGCGGACCGGCGAGCGAGCCGCCCACCGCCCACGCGTTGCCTGCGCTCTTCACGAGGTTCTCGAGCTCGCTGCTCTCGCCGCCGTAGAGGCTGGTGAGACCGAGGCGCGGGAAGAAGTTCGCCAGCGCCACCCCGACCTCGGCGTTGGCCGCCACGAGCGACTGCTCCGCTGCCAGGATGTCCGGTCGCCGCTCGAGCAGCTGGGACGGCAGCCCGACGGGCACCTCCGGCGCCGACGACTCGTCCTCGAGCCGCTCGCGACGCTCGATGTAACCGGGCAGCCGTCCGAGGAGGATCGATATCTGATTCTCCTGGGCGACGATCAGACGTTCGAGATCGGGGATGGCCGCGCGCGCCTGCGTGAGGGCCGCCTCCGCGCGCGACACCTCGAGCAGCGTGCCGACGCCGCCCGCGTAGCGCCGGCGGAACAGGTCGAGGGTGTCCTGGAAGGTGATCGTCGTGCCCTGCGTGATCTCGAGCTCGCGGTCGAGCTCGAGCAGGTTGAAGTACGCCTCCGCCACGTCGGCCACGAGGGTCAGGAGCACGCCGCGCTGCGCCGCCTCCGAGGCGAGGTAGTCCGCGCGCGCAGCTTCCGTGGCGCGCCGGATGCGGCCCCAGATGTCGATCTCCCAGGCGAGGTTGAAGGTCCCGACGAACTCGTTGAAGGTGAAGTTCGTCGGGATGGGGGCGACCGGGGCCCGTTCGCGGATCGCCTCGCCCAGGTAGCTCACCTGGGGGAAGAGGTCGGCGCGAGCGACGGCGATCTGGTTCCGGGCCTGCTCCACGCGCGCCGCCGCCGCTGCCAGGTCGTGGTTGCCGCGGATGGCCTCCTCGACGAGCACCTGCAGCGACGCGTCGCGAAAGACCTGCCACCACGGCGCGTCGGCGAGCGAGGTGGGCTCCGCCGGACCGCGCTCGCCGCGCGTGGTCGCCGGGATCGGGACGTCGGGGCGCTTGTACCGGGGCCCGAGCGCGCAGGCGGCGAGGAGCGTCACCGCCAGGACGAGCGCGATCCGCGTGCAGCTTCGGCCCAGCCCGGAGCTACCCACGCCCGAGCTCTCGACCCGTCTCGAGCCGCGTCCTCTCGGGGGCGACGTCCCGCGCACCCGCCGAGCGCCGGAGGATGACGTAGAACACGGGCGTCAGGAAGAGGCCGAAGGCCGTCACCCCGAGCATGCCGCTGAAGACGGCCGTGCCGAGCGCCTGACGCATCTCGGCCCCCGGACCCGTCGCCCGCGCGAGCGGGAGCACCCCCAGGATGAAAGCGAACGACGTCATCAGGATCGGCCGGAGACGCAGCCGGCTCGCCTCGACGGCGGCCGCGAAGCGGTCCTTGCCCTCCTCCTGCTGCTGCCTGGAGAACTCGACGATGAGCACGGCGTTCTTCGCGGCGAGCCCGATCAGCGTGATGAAGCCGATCTGCGTGATGAGGTTGTTGTCCATGCCCCTGAGCCACGTACCGAGGAGCGCGAACGGCAGGCACATCGGGGCGATCAGGATGATCGCGAGCGCCAGCGACCAGCTCTCGTACTCCGCGGAATGGACGAGGAACACGAAGAGGACGCAGAGCGGAAAGATGAAGACCGCCGTGTTCCCCGCGAGCTTCGCCTGGTAGGCGAGGTCCGTCCACTCGATCTGCATCCCGGGCGGGAGGACGCGCGCCGCCAGGCTCTCCATCGCCGCCATGGCCGTGCCCAGGCTCCCGCCCGGCGCCGCGTCGCCGTTCACATCGGCGGCGGGGTACATGTTGTACCGGACGATGCGATCCGAGCCGCTGCGCCACTCGACGTTCACGAGCGAGCCGAGCGGTACCATCGCGCCGGAGACGTTCCGCGTCTTGATGCGGGCGACGTCCTCGGGCTCCGTGCGATAGGCCCCCTCGGCCTGCGCGCGCACCTGGAACGTGCGCCCGAAGCGGTTGAAGTCGTTCACGTACACGGAGCCGAGGTACACCTGCAGCGTGTCGAAGACGTTCGCGAGCGGGACACCGAGCTTCTCCGCCTTCACGCGGTCGATGTCCGCGTAGAGCTGCGGGGCCGACGCCCGGAACGTGGTGAACACCCGGGCGACGTTCGCATCGCCGTGCGCGGCCGCCACGTAGGCGTCGGTCGCCCCCTGCAGCGCGCGGAAGCCCTGCCCCGCGCGGTCCTGCACGAGCAGCTTGAACCCGCCCGAGGTGCCGAGGCCCTGCACGGGCGGCGGTGGGATCACGAAGATGCTCGCCTCCTGGATCTCGGACAGACGTTGCTGCAGGGTCGCGATGAGCTGGCTGGCCGTCGGCCCGTGCCGGCGCTCCTCCCACGGCTTCGGGCCCACGAAGATGGCCCCGGCGTTCGCGCTGTTGGCGCGCGTCGCGCCGGAGAAGCCGGCGAACGCCACCGTGTACTGGACGCCCGGCGTGGCGAGGATGACCTCGCTCGCTCGGTGCACGACCGCGTCGGTCCGCTCGAGCGATGCCCCGTCGGGGAGCTGGATCGCGACGATGAGGTAGCCCTTGTCCTGCGCTGGGATGAAGCCCGTCGGGATGTGCCGGAACCCGATCACGATGAAGCCGAGGAGGATCCCGTACGTGGTGAGCGCGAGCGCGGGGCGATGCACCAGGCGGCCGACGGCTTCGCCGTACCGCGCGCTGGTCCGCTCGAAGAGCCGGTTGAAGGCGGCGAAGAACCGCCCGAACACGCGGTCCCACAGGCGGCCGAGCCAGTCCTTCTCGGCGTGCTCGGGCTGGAGGAGGAGCGCGCACATGGCCGGGCTCAGCGTGAGGGAGTTGAACGCCGAGAGGATGGTCGCGCAGGCGATCGTGAGCGCGAACTGGCGATAGAACTGGCCAGCGATCCCCCCGAGGAACGCCGTCGGGACGAAGACGGCCGACAGACCGAACGCGATCGCGATAACCGCGCCCGTCACCTCGTCCATCGCGCGGTGCGCGGCCTCGCGCGGCGAGAGCCCCGTGGCGATGTGCCGCTCGACGTTCTCGACCACGACGATCGCGTCGTCGACGA
>CAZLYE010000136.1:0-3359 GCA_964562865.1 uncultured Binatia bacterium (SeqCode)
AAGCGCCTCGACGTGCTGCTCCGCGCGCTCGCGCGCGTGCGGGCGGAGGGCGTGCCGGCGCGGCTCGTGATCGCCGGGACGGGCGAGGCACTGCCCCGCGTGAAGGCGCTCCGGCGCGAGCTCGGGCTCGAGGACCACGTCGACGTGCCCGGGTTCATCGACGAGGCGGAGAAGGTGCGGCTCCTGCAGCGGGCGCACGTGGTCGTCCAGCCGTCGGAGAAGGAGGGCTGGGGGCTCACGGTGATCGAGGCGAATGCCTGCGGCACGCCGGTCATCGCGACGGCCGTCCCCGGCCTGCAGGACTCGGTGCGCGACGGGGAGACCGGGCTCCTCGTCCCGGTTCGCGACGAGGCCGCGCTGGCGGCCGCGATGGTTCGCGTCCTCGGCGATGCGGGGCTCCGGGAGCGGCTCGCGCGCGGCGCGCGGGAGTGGGCCGCGCGCTTCAGCTGGGATGCCGCGGCAACCGAGGTCGGCCAGGCACTCGACCAGGCGTGCGGGCGGGCCCCGCGGTCCGCCGAGACGCTCGCGCCGGCCGGCGGGCTGTCGCTCTCGCTCCGCGCCCCGGACGGCCGGTGACGGTCGCCTTCACCGGCGAGCGCCTGCCGGGCGACGACCCGCACTTCCGTGCGGACCTCGCGCGCCACCTGGCGGCGTATCACCTGGCCGCGCCGTACTGCGGCGGCCTGCGCGTGCTCGACGCGGGGTGCGGCGAGGGCTACGGCGCGGCGCTCCTGGCGGCGGTCGCGGCCCGGGTCGTCGGCGTCGACCGCTCGGCACCGGCGCTCGCGCACGCGCGGGTCCGCCACGGCCGCCCGGGGCTCGTCTTCGTCTGCGCCGACCTCGAGCGTCTCGGCGCGCTCCGCTGCGGCTTCGACGTCGTGTGCAACTTCCAGGTGATCGAGCACCTCGAGAAGCCCGAGCGGCTCCTCGAGGCGCTGCGCGAGCGGCTCGTCCCGGGTGGACGGCTGATCCTCACCACGCCGAACCGCCTCATGTCGTTCTCCGAGAACCCGTACCACGTCCGCGAGTACACGGCGGACGAGCTCGCCGCGCTCCTCGCCCCGTGGTTCACGCGCGTGGAGATCCGCGGCGTCGGCGGGAACGCGAAGGTCGACGCGTACGAGGCGGCGCGCCGGCGGCGCGTCGAGCGTCTCCTCCGGCTCGACCCGCTCGGGATCCGGCGTCTCCTCCCCGCTCCGGTCGTGCGCTTCGCGTTCGGGCGCCTGGCGCGCCTGGTCCGCCTGCAGCTCGCGCGCGATCCCGTCCCGGCGAGCGAGATCGTGCCCGAGGACTACCGCGAGCAGCCGACCGCGGCGGGCGCGCTCGACCTGCTCGCGCTCTGCACACGGTAGGGCGACCCGAGACACATGTTGCCGCGGCTGGCGGAGCCAGCGCGGCATCCGCAGAAGGATGGTCCCTGCGGCCGCCGGACTGCAATTGAATCCGACGGTTTGGCCGGGGCGGCAAATGCGGATAAAGGGAGCGGCACCCCGATGCCCGGCCCCGGTCGTTCCGTCGAGCGCCGCGCGACGGCGCTCGTCTTCCTCGCCGCGCTCTTCTACTTCCTCCTCTTCCACCGCTACGGCTTCTTCCTGCAGGACGAGGGCGTCAACGCCTATCAGGTGATGCGGGTCCTGCAGGGGCAGATCCCCTACCGGGACTTCCAGACGGCGTATCCGCCGGCCGGCTACTACCTGCACGCGGTGCTCTTCCGGCTCTTCGGCCCCGGGCTCCCGGTGCTCCGCGTCGCAGCGTCGTTCGCATGCGCGGGGACGGCGGCCGTCCTCTTCCTCGTGGCGACCGAGGTGCTGTCGACTCCGTGGGCGTTCCTTCCGAGTCTCCTCTACGTGATCCTCGAGGACCAGGAGTCGCGCGGCTTCGTCGTCCATACGATCGCGTATCCCGCGCGCTACGTAACCCTCCTCTGGGTCCTCGGCGCGTGGCTCGCGCTGCGCCACGCCCGGACGCCGCGGCGGAGCCTCGTCGTCGCGCTCGGCCTCGTGACGGCGGCGATCCTGTCGTTCAAGCACACGGCCGGCATCTACGACGCGTGGGTCGCCGGCCTCTGCCTCGTCGTGAACGGCCTCCGGCGCCGGGCGGACGCGCCGCCGGGCCCGGTCGCGCTCGCCCCGCTCCCGGCGATCTTCCTCCTCCTGGTGCTGGTCGGCCTCCCCGCGCTGTTCGGGAGCTTCACGGGCCTCAGCGTGCCGGCCTTCGTCTCCGTGTGCATCCCGGTGGTGGTGGCGGTGCTCGTGATCGTCCGGGACGTGGACCCACGCCCGCGCGATCGTCGTCCGATGCTCGGCCGCATCGGCGCCGACCTCCTCTGGTTCGGCGTCGCGGCGCTCGTCCCGACCGTGGCGTGGGTCACGGGATTCGCCGTCGCCGCCGGGCCGCACACCCTGCTGCAACGCCTGGTCCTCGACGGCGGTCGGGTCGCGCGGAGCTACGCGATCGGGTTTCCCGCGCCGGGCTCGCTGACGGTGCTCTTCTTCGTGGTCGTCACCGTTGCGCTCGGGGCGCGGTTCCTCTGGGCTCGAGGGCTCGTCGATCGGGAGCGCGCGGCCCGGATGCTCGTCGCGACCCTGGCGGGGATGACGGTCCTGACGCTCTTCGGCAGCATCTCGCTCGTGGGTGAGACGCTTCGCACGCAGGACTGGGAGCTCGGCATCATGCACGTCGGCCGCGGGATCGACAACGCGCTCTTCTACGTCATTCCCGTGATCGCCTACGCGTTCCTGCCGACGCTCGCCGCGCGGAAGCGGAGGGACGAGAACCATCTGGTCGTCGTCTGCTGGCTCCAGGCGCTCTTCCAGCTCCTGCTCGTCTACCCGCGGTTCGACGTGGCGCATCTCTACGAGGGGACCGTCCTCCTCCTCGTGCCCGGCACCGTGCTCCTCCAACGGACCGTCGGCTTCTTCGCGGTCGGCCCGGGGACGCGGTGGCTGCGAGCCGCGGTCGTGGTCGCGCTCGTGGTCGTGGTCACGGTGAAGCTCGTCCCGCGGGTCCGCGCGCAGGTCGCGTGGGAGGACGGCCCCGTCCTCCCGTGGCGCATGACGGTGGACGGGCCGCGGGGTGGCCTCTACGAGACGGGTCCGCAGGGCGGGTGGCTCGCCGCGCTCAACCGGACCGTCGCCGTCGTCCGGGAGCGCACGACCCCGGACACGCCGATCTTCGGCTTCCCTGCGCTTCCCGGGCTCTACTTCCTCACCGAGCGGAACAACCCCACGGCGTTCGACTACTTCTACCAGGGCTTCGGCGAGGGCGCCGACGAGCTGGGCATCGTGACCGAGCTCGAGGCGCGTCGGGTCCCGCTGGTCGTCACGGTGGAGGACGAGAGCTACGACCAGCGAGATCGG
>CAZLYE010000137.1:0-3230 GCA_964562865.1 uncultured Binatia bacterium (SeqCode)
GCGCAGGTGGTGGAGGACGAACACCCCGGTCGCGAAGTCATAGCGCCGCGGCGGGAGCACGCCGTCGAGGCGCGCCACGTCCGCCTCGTGGACGGCGCAGCGCTCGGGCGCGATCCCACGGCGTCGGAGCTCGGCGGCCAGCACGTCGAGCTGGCGGCGAGAGAGATCCACCGCCTGCAACGTCCGGCAGCGGGCGAGGAGCGGCAGCGTGAAACGTCCGGCTCCACACCCGATCTCGATGCCCTCGGCGTCCTCCCCGAGGGCGAGCGCGTCTCCCAGCTTCGCGACCAGGTTCTCCGCGTACGGGCCGCCGGCGGACGGCTGCAGATGGCCGTGCGGATGCCGGTCGTAGTGCTCGCGCTGGACCTCCTCCCAGGACCGGGCGGTCATTCGGAAGGCCGTGTTCCCCGTCCGCGCAGCGCGTAGCGGCCCAGCGCGGCGTTCGTCAGGATGCAGACGAGCCCCATGGCCGCGCGGACGGCGTCTCGTCCGCGATGGACCTTCGTGCCGGCGCTGTCCCGCCAGAGGACGGGGACCTCGCGGATGGCGTAGCCGAGGCGCCGGGCGAGGTAGAGCGCCTCGGCGTCGAAGCTCCAGTCGTCGAGCGTCACGCGCGAGAAGATCTGCGACGCTGCCTCGTGAGTGAACAGCTTGAACCCACACGTCACGTCGGAGACGCGGATCACGAAGAGCCGGGTGAGCTGCGTGAACACCCATCCCATCCACTCACGGAGGAACGGCTGGTGCACCTCGATCACCGCGCCGGCCATCTTCCGCGAGCCGATCACCACCTCCGTCCCGTCACGCAGGTGGGGGAAGAGCTTCTCGAGCTCCTCGATCGGCGTGGAGAGGTCCGCGTCGGTCATGAGCACGGCGCGTCCGCGGGCGCTCGTCATGCCGACCTTCACGGCGTGTCCCTTCCCGCGATTGCGGTCGGACGTGATCACGCGCACGGGGAGCGGGAGCTCGGCTGCGACGCGGCGCACGACGTCCGGGGTGCCGTCACGGCTCCCGTCGTCGACCACCACGATCTCGCTGGGCAGCGCGTGCGTGCGCAGGTGACGCGCGATGCGGTGCAGCGGCTCGACGATCCGGGTCGCCTCGTTGTACGCGGGGATCACGACGCTGAGATCGTATTCTTCGGCTCGGTCCATGTGGTTGCTGGTCGCGCGGGCGACCATCTAACACACGGCTCGCGGAGCCTTCCACAAGGGACGTGCAAGCGTCGACGTACGGATGCTGCGCGTCGTCGCCGAGCCGTAGGCCCGTGGCCACGCGCGGTCGCCTTGACCTTCACTGCCCGTGGACGGTATCTGCCGCCTCCGCATGCTCCGAACGGTCGCGCTCGTCGTCGCGCTCGCGGTCGGGGCGTCCGGGTGCTTCGCGATCGACGGGACGCTGGCCCCGGACGGCTCGGCACACTTCCGGCTCCGTTACTACCTCGACCGTCACGCCACCTTCACCGGCGAGACGAAGCGCCTCGGGTCCGACCGCGTGCATGTCGAATCCATTCGCGGCATCGGTGGCCGGCAGGCGATCGCCGACATCCGCGTCGACGACGTGGCACGGCTTCGTTCGGCCGAATGGTTCCGAAACGTCGAGGTGACGACGAGCCGGGAGGCCGGCGTCGGATCCGTGCGTGTCGTGATCCGGAGCCCGTACGGCGCGGCGGAACGCGAGGCGCACGCCGACCGGGCGCGGGAGCATCCGGAAGTCGAGGCGCCGCGCATCACGCTGTCGCTGCCTGGCCCGGTGCTCGGGGCGACCCCGGACGCCGACGTCGACGGCGTCCGGGTCACGTGGCGCTTTCCGCTGGTGGAGTTCGCCCGGGCGGAGGCGGTCGAGCTGAACGTCCGCTATACGCTGCCGGCGACCGAGTGACCGCGAGCTCAGCGCGCGTCGTGCCGCGCGAGCACCGCGTCCACGATGGACGCGCTCACACGCTCGCATCCCGCCGGGAACATGTGCCCGATCCAGTCGCGAAATGTCTCGGATGGAAGGGTGTCATGCAGATCGACCCATTCATCGGGCGTGGCGCCGATTTCGCGGCGGATGCGGTCGACCCGCTCTCGCACGCGGCGCTCGGGGGCCGTCACGCGCGGCCCGAGGAGCATGTCGTTGATCGGCGACACGTAGAAGAGCACCGCCACGCCCTCCCGACGCAGCTCCTCCCCGATGAGGCGCAGCACGGGGACGAGCGGGCTCGCGGTCGGATCCTGCGCGATCTGGTCGTGCGTGATCATGCCGAGCCCGCGGATCGCCCGCAGGTCGACCTCCGTCGTCCGGAGGTGCGCTGCGTCGTTCACGGCGGTTCCCCAGCGGGCGAGCAGAGCGCGCCAGTGCTCGCGCAGCCCGGGAGCGACGTACATCATGTCGAACCGCTCCTCCAGGCGGTACAGGAACGGATCGAACAGCGTGAGGCCTTCCAAGTCGAGGGCCGCCCGGACGCGTAGCGCCCGGTTCAGGGAGAGCTTTCGCGAAAGGGTGCGATAGAGGAGGGGGACAAAGAACCCCTTCTCGACGAGACGGTTCATGTCGATCTCCA
The DNA here is from genome assembly GCA_964562865.1 of uncultured Binatia bacterium (SeqCode). GTDB lineage: Bacteria > Desulfobacterota > Binatia > DP-6 > DP-6 > CAZLYE01. Next base: position 2,546 of record CAZLYE010000137.1, read on the forward strand.
CGATCACGACTCGCGGATGACCCGCGAGCACCTCGTCGAGCACGTAGTAGTACTGCAGCGGACCAAAGGCGGCGCCGTAGGTCCCGAAGAGCGCGTACGGAGCGTTCCGGGCTGCCAACGCGCGAGCAGTGAGATCGCCGACCAAGATCCCGTCCTTGCAGTCGGTCAGCGAATTGCCGAGGAGCGCCGCTCGCGGGATCCCCGGCGCGGTCGCTCGCCAGGCGCGCAGTGCCTCCAGGTAGGGGGCTTCAATCACGCCGTGCTCGACGATCGGCTCCTGGAGCCACCTCCGGTGGTACCAGGCCCAGCCGACCGCCAGCCCGACCGTCAGCAGGCACGGGACGGCGATCTGCGCCGCACGGCGCACGACCCGTGGCGCCCCCACCCGCGCGACGGTGTGGGTCGCCTCGTCAGAACTGGAAGTAGATGAAGCCCTGGCTCTGAGCACTGCACAACCCGATAACGACGATGGCGACCCCGTAGGCGACACCCTGGACCACGCGCGGCACGCGGGACCAGACGCTGACGATGTCGGCGCGCGCGGCCAGGACGTGCGTCGCGAATCCGAGCAGCACGATGGCCGCCGGAACGACCGGAAAGGGTCCCACCAACGGTTGCGGAACGACGAGACCGCGCAGCATGGCCGCGACCTTCGTGAACGTTCCGGCGCGGAAGAGGACCCACC
>CAZLYE010000138.1:0-4249 GCA_964562865.1 uncultured Binatia bacterium (SeqCode)
ATGGCCGCCGAGCACTACGAGACGCACCTCCACGACGTGCTCGTGGTCGGGGCCGGCGGCGCGGGGCTCCGCGCGGCGATCGAGGCCGCGGCGCAGGGCTGCTCCGTCGGCCTCGTCTGCAAGTCGCTCCTCGGGAAGGCGCACACCGTGATGGCGGAGGGCGGTGTGGCGGCGGCGCTCGCCAACACGGACGCGCGCGACAGCTGGAAGGTCCACTTCCGCGACACGATGCGCGGCGGCAAGCTCCTGAACGACTGGCGCATGGCGCAGCTCCTCGCCCAGGAGGCGCCGGCGCGCGTCATCGAGCTCGAGGGGTGGGGCGCCCTCTTCGACCGCACGCCCGACGGCCGCATCCTTCAGCGGAACTTCGGGGGCCACCAGTACCCGCGCCTCGCCCACGTCGGCGACCGGACCGGGCTCGAGATGATCCGCACGCTGCAGGACAAGACCGTGCACTCGCCCGGCATCGACGTCTACATGGAGTGCACCGTCACGCGGCTCCTGAAGGACGGCGGCCGCATCAGCGGCGCGCTCGCCTATCGCCGCGAGACCGGCCGGTTCGTCGTCTTCCGCACCAAGGCCGTCGTGCTCGCGACCGGAGGCATCGGGCGCGCCTACAAGATCAACAGCAACTCGTGGGAGTACACGGGCGACGGCCAGGCGCTCGCCTACGAGGCCGGCGCCGATCTCATGGGGATGGAGTTCGTGCAGTTCCATCCCACCGGGATGGTGTGGCCGCTCAGCGTGCGCGGCATCCTCGTGACCGAGGGCGTCCGCGGCGAGGGCGGCATCCTCAAGAACTCGCGCGGCGAACGCTTCATGTTCCGTTACATCCCGGAGATGTTCCGCAAGGACTTCGCCGACAGCGAGGCGGAGGCGGACCGCTGGATCGCCGACGTGATCGCGGGCCGGAAACCCGAGGCGCGGCGGCCGCCGGAGCTCCTCACGCGCGACGTGGTCGCCCGGGCGATCTCACAGGAGGTGCGCGAGGGGCGCGGCAGCCCGCACGGCGGCGCGTTCCTCGACATCGCGACCCGGCGCCAGGCCGAGGACATCCGTCGGAAGCTCCCGAGCATGTGGCAGCAGTTCCACGAGCTGGCCGACGTCGACATCACCCGGGACCCGATGGAGGTCGGTCCGACGACGCACTACATGATGGGCGGCGTGCGGGTCGACGCCGACACGCAGGCGGCCACCGTCCCGGGCCTCTTCGCCGCCGGCGAGGTGGCGGGTGGACTCCACGGCTCGAACCGGCTCGGCGGGAACTCGCTGAGCGACCTGCTCGTCTTCGGCCGGCGCGCGGGGCTCGGCGCCGCGGCGTACGCCCGCGGGCTCCGCGGCGAGCCCCGCGTCGAGACGGCCGCCGTCGAGGCGGCGGCGGCGGACGCGCTCGCTCCGTTCGAGCGGTCGGGCGGCGAGAGCCCCTTCGCCGTCCAGGAGGCCCTCCAGGACATGATGGGGACGTACGTCGGCATCGCGCGCAGCGACGGGGACCTGCGCACCGCGCTCGCGGAGATCGAGAAGCTCCGGACGCGGGCCGCCCGCGTCGGCGTCGAGGGCCACCGGCAGTACAACCCGGGCTGGAACACGGCGCTCGACCTGAAGAACCTGCTCGCGGTGAGCGAGGCGGTCGCGCGCGCGGCGCTCGAGCGGCGCGAGAGCCGCGGCGCGCACACCCGCGTCGAGTGTCCCGACTCGGATCCGCGCTTCGGCTGCGTCAACGTGATCGTCCGCCGGGACGGCGACCGGATGGCGGTGGTGCAGGAGCCTATCGCGCCCATGCCGGACGACCTGAAGCGCGTGGTGGAGGGCGAGGTCTGATGGACGCGCTCCTCAGGATCTTCCGGGGCGACCGCGAGAAGGGCGCCTTCCAGGCCTTCACGGTCCCTCAGCACGAGGGCATGGTCGTCCTCGACGCGATCCACCACGTCCAGGCCCACCAGGCGAGCGACCTCGCGTGTCGCTGGAACTGCAAGGCAGGACGCTGCGGCTCGTGCAGCGCCGAGGTGAACGGGAAGCCGCGCCTCATGTGCATGACGCGGATGGACCAGTTCCCCCCGGGCGAGGCGATCACGGTCGCGCCGCTGAAGGCCTTCCCCGTGATCCGCGACCTCGTGTGCGACGTCTCGTGGAACTACGAGGTGAACAAGCGCATCCCGGCGTTCAAGCCGCGCCCGCCGGAGCCGGACGGCACGTGGCGGATGCAGCAGGCCGACATCGACCGCGTGCAGGAGTTCCGGAAGTGCATCGAGTGCTTCCTCTGCCAGGACGTCTGCCACGTGCTCCGCGACCACGACCGGAAGGACAGCTTCGCCGGCCCGCGGTTCCTCGTCCGCATCGCGAGCCTCGAGATGCACCCGCTCGACGTCGAGTCCCGCACCCGCTACCTGAAGGACCAGGCGGGCATCGGCTTCTGCAACATCACGAAGTGCTGCACCGAGGTCTGTCCGGAGTCGATCCACATCACCGACAACGCGATCATCCCGTTGAAGGAGCGCGTGGTGGACGACTACTACGACCCGCTCCGGCGCGCGTGGCGCTGGCTCACGGGGCGGAACGGGTCGCCCTGACGGGGCCATGGAGTACGGCCTCAAGCGGATCCACCCCGACGGCGTCGACGCGGCGCTCAAGAAGGCGGACCGCTATCGCGAGCTCAACCAGCCCGCGGAGGCCGAGAGCATCTGCCGCGACGTTCTCGCGGTCGACGCCGCGAATCCGCTCGCGCTCCGCATCCTCGGGCTCGCGCTGACGGACCAGTTCGGCCCGGCGACGGCCGTCCGCTTCGCCGAGGCGCAGGACGTCTTCGGCCGGCTCGCCGATCCGTACGAGCGCACGTTCTACACGGGCCTCGCGTGCGAGCGGCAGGCGAAGGCCCAGCTCTCGGCCGAGCTGCCGCTCCGCTCCATCCGCCCGCTCTTCGACCGGGCGCTCACCTGCTACGCCGAGGCCGAGGCGATCCGTCCCCCGGGCAACGACGACCCGATCCTGCGCTGGAACAGCTGCGTCCGGACGCTCCAGGCCGCCGGGTTCGCGGGCGCGGAGGGCGAGGCCCGGGTGGACTGGGAGAGCGACTCCGTCCCGCACGACCGCTGACCGGCGGCCGTCGCATTTGTGCTTCCCCCGCCCCGCGAGCGAACGGTTTTGTGCGCTGGGGGATGCGCGAGCCGCATGGAACCGCCCTCGCGCCTTGGCACGGCTCCGGCAGGACGGGGCCATGGCCGTCCTCGAGCCGCTCCGCCGGGCCGTGACGGAGGGTCTGACGTCGCCCGACCTCGGTGCTCGCCTCGTCCGGCCGATCGCGATCTCCGTCGACCACGGACACACGGAGGCGCCGGACGCGACCGGACGCCACGCGCTCTCCCTCGAGTCCCGGCTGCGCATCGCGACCGCCTTCGCCCTCGTGTGCGGCGTCCTCTTCCTGCCCGTCGAGGGGAGCCCCGTCCGGCCCGAGGTCCTCGCGTCGCTCCTGCTTCTCTACGTGTTCCACGTCGCGCTCACGGGCTTCGTCCTGATCGCGAGCTTCACGTCCGTCGGCCGGCGGCACGCCGATTCGCTGGCGGTCCTCCTGCTGTGCGGCCACGCGGCCAACCTCCACGTCTACGTCTACCTCTGGCCGCGGCATCCCGGGCTCGCCGCAGGCATCCTCGCGTGTCTCCTCATGGGGAACATGGTCCTCTTCTCGTGGAGCGCGGGCCGCGTGCTGGTCCTCGGCGTCATCCTGTGCGTCGTGTTCGTCGCGGTCGGGGTCGTCGCGGTGCCACACGACGAGCAGCGTCCGGACTTCGCCGTCGGGGCGATCGTCGTCGTGGTCGGCTCGGCCACGGCCGTCGGCTGCGCTCGCCTGCTCGCGCTCCTCCGCGCGAGTCTCGCGCTGCGCCAGCGCGAGCTGACGGATCTCTCCGCCCGTCTGATGGCCGTCCAGGAGGCGGAGCGGCGACGGCTCGCGCGCGAGCTGCACGACGAGTTCGGGCAGGCGCTCACGGCCGTCAACGCGTACCTCTGGCTGATCGAGCGGCAGCCGCCCGGGGACACGCAGCTCCTCCGGACGCGGACGGCGGAGGCCCGCCGCGTGGTCGCGACGACGCTCGGCGCGATGCGCGAGCTCTCCCAGCTCCTTCGCCCCTCCGTCCTGGACACGCTCGGGCTCGTCGCTTCGCTCGAGACGCTCCTCCGCCACTTCCGCGACCGCCACGGGATCGCGACCAGCCTCACGACCGACGGCCTGCCCGACCGGCTCCCCGCCGACATC
>CAZLYE010000139.1:0-3716 GCA_964562865.1 uncultured Binatia bacterium (SeqCode)
TCCCACGACCTGGCGGTGCACGAGCGAGAGGAAAACGGCGAGCTGCCCCGTGCCACATCCCGCGTCGAGCACCCGCACGCCGAGCGGGAGCTGCTCGTCGAGGAGGTTCGCGTAGAACCCCTGCCTCGACCGCTCGATCAGCTCCTGCGGGGTGTCGTAGTCCTCGTAACCGGGGAACGAGCAGCCCTCGTAGAAGGTGCGGACCGATCGCCCGACCGCCCGCCGGCCGGCCGCCACGCTCATCTCAGCGCTTCTCCACCACGCAGTGGTCGAGAACGAGCACGTCCATGTCGCTCACGCTGTACGAGCGAAACGCCTCGCGCGGCGTGTTCACGATCGGCTCGCCCTTGAGGTTGAAGGACGTGTTGAGCAGCACCGGGACGCCCGTCGCCTCCCCGAAGCGCTCGATCAGCCGGTGGTAGCGCGGGGCATCGGCCCGGAACACCGTCTGGAGGCGCCCCGTGCCGTCCACGTGCGTCACCGCCGGGATGCGCTCCCGCTTCTCCGGCCGTACCCCCGCAACGTAGAGCATGAAGCGCGCCGGATACTGTCGGTCCGGCTCCGGGAGCTCGAAGTACTCCGCAGCGCGCTCGACCGGCACCGACGGCCCGAAGGGACGGTACGGCTCTCGAAACTTGATCTTCGTGTTGACCACGTCCTTCATCTCGGGACGCCGCGGGTCGGCGAGGATGCTGCGGTTCCCGAGCGCACGAGGCCCCCACTCGAAGCGGCCCTGCGACCACCCGACCACCTTCCCCGCCTGCAGTCGGTCGACCACGCGGTCGAGGAGGCGATCCTCGTCGTCGAACGCCTCGTAGCGGATCCCGGACTCGCGGAGGAAGCCCTCGATCGCGCCCGGGCCGTGCTCCGCGCCCCAGTACGCGTGCTTCATCACGAACTCGCGCGGGCGCCCGGCGAGGGCGTGTTCGGCGTAGAGCGCGGCGCCGATGGCGGCGCCCCCGTCGCCGGCCGACGGCTGGACGTAGATATCCTCGAACGGGCCCTCGCGCAGCAGCCGCCCGTTGGCGACGCTGTTCAGGGCGACGCCGCCGGCGAGGCAGAGGCGGCGGAGCCCCGTCGTGCGGTGAACGTGCCGCGCCATCTTCAGCACGACGTCCTCGACGACGGCCTGGATGCTCGCGGCGACGTCCGCGTAGTGCTGGTTCCGCTCGGCCTGCGCCGCCCAGTCGCCCGGCTTCGGGCCGAAGTACGGCGGATAGCCGCTCGACCGCGTGAAGAAGTGGCTGCGCGGGTCGCGCGGCGGGCCGAACAGGCGCACGAAGCGGTCGTTGAAGGTCCGCGTGGGCGAGAAGTGGAAGCAGAAGTAGTCCATGTCGAGCTCGAAGCTCCCGTCGTCGCTCACGCGGATGAGCTTCGAGACGCGGTCGACGTGGCGCGGCTCGCCGAACGGCGCCATCCCCATCACCTTGAACTCGCCCTCGTTCACCTCGAAGCCGAGGAAGGCCGTAAAGGCGCTGTAGAGCAGTCCGAGCGAGTGCGGGAACCGCAGCTCCTCGAGCAGCCTGATCTCCTTGCCTCGCCCGACGCCGACCGGGGCCGTCGTCCACTCGCCGACGCCGTCGACCGTGAGGATCGCGGCCTCGTCGAAGGGCGAGCAGTAGAACGCGCTCGCCGCGTGCGACAGGTGATGCTCCGAGAAGAGGATGCGATCCGGTGCCACCCCGAGCTCGCGCTCGAGCCGGTGCTTCACCCAGAGCTTGTCGCCGAACCACGCCACCATCGCCTCGCGGAAGACGCGGTGCGAGCGTGGGAACGTCTGCATCGTGGACAGGAGCAGGCGCTCGAACTTCCGGAACGGCTTCTCGAAGAAGACGACGTGATCGAGTTCCTCGGCCCGGATGCCGCCGCGCGCGAGGCAGAACTCGATGGCGCGCGTGGGGAAGTCGGGATCGTGCTTCTTCCGCGAGAAGCGCTCCTCCTCCGCCGCCGCGACCAGGCGGCCGTCGCGGACGAGCGCGGCGGCCGCGTCGTGGAAGTAGCAGGAGACCCCGAGGACGTTCATCCGCCGGCCGTCAGAACTGCCGCCGCGCGCGCTCCAGCTCCGTGCCGGGGGGCTCGACGCGCCTCGGCCAGCCGCGCCGGCTCCGGGACGCGAGGGCGAGCGGGTCACTCGTCAGGCGGACGAGGAGCGCGAACGGCGCCAGGACGACGAAGTAGAAGACGGCGAGGATGATCCGGGCCTGCACGTCCCCCACGCGCCGGGCGATCGCCTTCCACGCCTCCCACAAGCGCCGCCACAGGGTCGTGTCGGCAGGTGATCGTTCGGGGCGCACAGCAGGCGTCATGTGGACGAGCGGACGTCCGGTAACTACTTGGAGCCGCTCGCGCGCGCAAACGAGAACGGACCCGGGCCCCCACGGGACGGCGCTTCTTTGCTTGACGCTCCTGCCCACCGCGTGTTTCCTGGCCCGGGTGATCGTCTCTGCCCGCCGACGTACGCTCGCGCGCGTTGCCGTGAGCGGTCTCGCGCTGGTCGGCGCCCTCGGACTCGCGGAGGTCCTGACGCGCCGGCTGGCGCTCCTCGACCGCCTGAACGGCTTCCCGCGCCATCTCTTCCTCGCGACCAGCATGCCCGACCTGCCCTACCGGCTCCGCCCGGGAGTGACGCTCCACATCCGGGACTTCACGGTGCGCGTGAACGAGCTCGGGCTCCGCGGCGAGGAGACGACGGAGCGGCCGCCGCCGGGGAAGCGACGGCTCCTCGTGCTGGGCGACTCGATCGTCTACGGGGAGGGGCTCGCGGAAGCGGACACGTTCCCCGTCCTGCTCCAGCAGGAGCTCGCGCGGCGCGGACGCGCGGACGTGGAGGTCCTGAACGGCGGCGCCTCCGGCTACGACACCCCCGCGGAGCTCGCCTACCTGCGCGAGTTCGGGCTCCGGCTCACGCCCGACACCGTCGTGGTCGGCGTCAGCCTGAACGACTATGAGAGCGCGCCGGGCATCACCCCGGTCGGCTTCCTCACGATCGACCCGGCGGCCCGCGACGGTGCACCGTGGCTCAGCAACCACTCCGAGTACTACGTCCTGGTCCGCTGGCTGGTGCGCTACGCCCGCGGCGGGCACTGGTTCCAGCAGGCGGCGGCCGGAGCGAAGCCGCGCGCCGACGGCCCGCACCCGGCTCCGGGTGGTCTCGACCGCGCGATCGGCCTGATGCACCGTCACTTCTACACGGCGAAGGATCCGGCGAAGTGGGAGCGCGTGCGGCGTGCGCTCGAGGGCATCCGCGACACGGCCCGGGCGAAAGGGCTCGACCTCGCGTTCGTCATCTTCCCCGAGGGCTGGCAGGTCGGCGTCCCGGATCCCGACCTCGAGGCGCAACGCGCATGGCTCGGTCTCTGCGCGGAGGCGGGCGTGCGGTGCCTCGACCTCTACCCCGCGTTCGCAGCGGCGGGCTCCGAGCCGCTCTTCCAGGACACCCAGCACCCGAACGCCGTGGGCATGCGGATCGCGGCCCGTGCCGCGGGCGAGTACCTCGCGCAGTGAGCGCCCGCTGCCTCCTCTGCGGCGGCGGCGACGCCCGCCGGCTGTTCGTGAAGGGCGGGAAGACGTTCCTCCGCTGCCGGGCCTGCGGCCTCGAGTGGCTCGACCCGATGCCGACGTCGGCCGAGATCGACGCCTACTACGAGTGGGCCTACCGGGAGGGGATCTACGCGCCCTACGCCGAGGCGGACGACATCCGCCGGTTGATCGCCGCC
>CAZLYE010000140.1:0-8727 GCA_964562865.1 uncultured Binatia bacterium (SeqCode)
TTCCGATGCCCCCGGACCCCGTCGGCCGACGAGCGGGAGCCGCGCCGGGGTCGCCGCCCGCCCCGCCGCGACCGCTACGCCTCGGCTGCGCCGGCGCGACCGCCGCGCCACGCGAGGTAGAACGGGACGCCGCTCGCGACCACGGCGAGGCTTCCCCAGGTGTAGGCGGGCTTGGCGACGAGCAGGGTGACGACGAGCGCCGAAACCGTCACGAGGTAGGCGAGCTGGAGCCAGGGGTAGCCTGCACCGCGCGGGCGCTCGCGCGTGCGGCGGGCGAGCACGATGAGGCCCGCGACCGTGAGGAGGTAGAAGAGAAGCTCCGCGATGATGACGTAGTCCAGCAGGTCGCCGTAGCGTCCGGAGAGGGCGAGGACGGACGCCCAGGCGCCCTGCATCCAGAGGGCGGGCCCCGGAACGTGGCGCGCGTTCAGGCGCGCCGCCGGCGCGAAGAAGAGGCCTTCGCGCGCCATCGCCCACGCGACTCTCGCACCGGCGAGGACGAGTCCGTTGGCGCACCCGAAGGTCGAGATCATCACGGCGAGCGCCATCGCCCCGGCGCCCACCCGGCCGCCGCCGACCTGCTCGATCGCGGCGGTGCCGACGCGGTCACCCGCCGCGTGCTGGATGCCGCGCGCGAACGCGTCCGTGCCGCCCGGCACGCCGCCCAGGGGCAGCACGTTCAGGTACGCCACGTTGGTGACGAGGTAGAGCAGGCAGACCACGGCCGTCCCGAGGAGGAGGGCGCGCGGCACGGTGCGTCGCGCGTCACGCACCTCCCCCGCGGCAAACGTCACGTTCGCCCAGGCGTCGGCCGAGAAGAGCGCGCCCACCATCGCGGCGCCGGGCTGGAGGACCGTCTGCGTGGGCGTGAGGGCGGTCGCGAACGCGGGCCGCGCGAGGTTCGCGGCCCGCGCGGCCCCGCCGCCGAAGCCGAACCCGATCGCGACGAGGGCGACGAGCGCCGCGACCTTCAGGGCGGTGAAGACGTTCTGCACGACGCGGCCCGCCTCGAGCCCGCGGACGTTGATGGCCGTCAGCACGGCGATGCTCACGACCGCGGCGAGCTGGATGCGGCTCATCCCGAGCGGCCCGATCCGCACGACCGGCTCGGACCCGAGGGCGGGCACCAGCTCCCCGGCGAAGGTCGCGAACGCGACCGCCACCGCGGCGATCGTCCCGCTCTGGATCACGAGGACGAGCGTCCAGCCGAAGAGAAAGCCCCAGAGCGGCCCGTACAGCTCGGTCAGGTAGACGTACTCGCCCCCCGCCCGCGGCATGGCGGCCGCCAGCCGGCCGTAGCTGACCGCACCCGTGACGGTGAGCGCCCCGGCGAGCGCCCAGACCGCGAGGAGCCAGCCAGGGGCGGGAAGTCGACGGGCGATGTCGGCGGACACGATGAAGATGCCCGATCCGATCATCGACCCCGCGACGAGCGCGGTCGCGTCGAGCAGGCCGAGCCGGGCGACCAGACCCGGGCGATCGTCTTTCACCTCGCCACCCGCGTGCGAAGCTGATAGACGGCCCCGCGATGCTCGAGCGACTGGTGGCCGGGATCACGGCGTTCATCGTGGCCGCGATCTCGGCGGGCGGCTACGCGGGGATCGTCGCCCTGATGGCGATCGAGAGCGCGTGCATCCCGCTGCCGTCCGAGATCATCATGCCGTTCGCCGGCTACCTCGTGTACCGGGGGGAGCTCGATCTGATGGGCGTCGCGGTGGCCGGGGCGCTCGGCTGCGTCGTCGGCTCGCTCGTGGCCTACGTGGTCGGCGCCCGCGGGGGTCGGCCCGCCATCGAGCGCTGGGGTCGCTGGGTCCTCTTGAGCCCGCACGAGCTCGAGCTCGCGGACCGCTGGTTCGCGCGCTGGGGACGCCAGACCGTGTTCTGGGCGCGCCTCCTGCCGGTGGTGCGCACCTTCATCGCGCTCCCCGCCGGCGTCGCCCGCATGGAGCTCCGGCCGTTCGTGTGGCTCACCTTCGCCGGGTCGCTCCCCTGGTGCTGGGCGCTCGCGTATGCGGGAGCGCGCCTGGCCGAGAACTGGACGCGCGTCCGCGAGACGCTCCACGGGGCCGACGTCGCGGTCGGCGTCCTCGTGGCGGCGGGTTTCGCCTGGGCGCTCTGGCGCCGCATCCGCGCGCTCCGCACCGCACCCCAGCACCATCCGCCGGCGCTCTAGCACGCCCACCCGCGTGCGACCATTGGTTTGACCCATCAGGCAAAAAACGTTAGGGATTTCTGCGCTTGAAAGGCCGCCGGCGCGTCGTCTGAGCGCTCGCGGCACCCGCATCAGGACCCTCGCCGGCAGGTCGAGAGAGGACCCACTCGATGGCGACTGTGATCACCAGCGAATGCATCAACTGCGGCGCCTGCGAGCCGGAGTGCCCCAACACCGCCATCTACCAGGGCGGCGTCGAGTGGCAGGCCCCGGACGGCGCGATGCATCCGGCGATCTCGAACGACATCTTCTACATCGTTCCCGAGAAGTGCACCGAGTGCGTGGGGTTCCACGACCACGAGGCCTGCGCGGCCGTCTGCCCCGTCGACTGCTGCGTCCCGGATCCGAACCGGCCGGAGACGCAGGAGGTCCTGCTGGCGCGCGCCCGGGTGCTCCATCCCGAGGAGACCATCCCCGACGACGCGCCGTCGCGCTTTCTCAAAGCCGGCGCCGCACCCGCGGCTCCCAAGTCGAACGGTCACGACGCGGCACCGGCCGTGGCCCCGGCCGCCCCGGCGGCGGCGAAGCCCACGCCGGTGCCCGCCGCGCCGCGCCTGGTCGTGGGCGTGCGCGGTCGCGTCGAGAAGCCGCTCGCGAAGCCCCCCGCCGCCCCGCGCCCGACGCCGTCCTTCGCCGGCGAGCTGCCCGTCGAGTACGACCAGCTCCTGGCGCAGCTCGGCTCACCGCGCCGCCGCGTCGGCTCGCGCCTCGGGTACGTGGGGCTCTGCGTCCTCGGTGCGGGGCAGGGTCTGCTCGGAGCGCTCGGCGGCCGATCGCAGGAGCGGATCCAGGCGGCCATCTCCGACCGCCGCTTCTTCAACGCCCAGGTCGCGACCGCCGGGAACATGTTCCTGAACCTCATCCTCTATCCGGTGCTGATCGTGGCCGTGGTCGTGTCGGCCGGCCGTGCCGATCTCTTCAGCTCGGGCGTCCACAAGTGGATCTTCCTCGGCATCGCGCTCGCCTCGGCCGAGGCGATGTTCCGCTGCCGTGAGAGCTTCTTCCGCAGCGTGCCATTCGGCGAGGGACGCGTGCGCGGCGCCCTCTACGCGCCACTCGTCTGGCCGCTCGGGCAGCTGGTCCTCGCCCTCGCGGGACCTCGGGGAACGGAGAGCAAGGTCGGCTTCGACGGCTTCTACGCGGGCCGGGATCACTTCGACGACAAGGTGGAGCGCGACCGCCGCTACGGCTCCATCTACCGCGTGGAGGACCGAGACGACGCGTACATCCTCCGGCTCGAGTTCCCGCGTCGCCTGCCGCCCAGCTCGCTCGCCGACGAGCTCGGGCTGCCCGCCGAGATGCCGGACTACGACTACCAGCTGAGCCTCCAGGACGGGAGCCTCGTCGTCCACGGGCGCGTGACGGATCCGCAGGTGAGGAAGCTCACCGCCGTCGCGCCGGCCTTCCCGCCGGAGTTCACGACGCGCGTGCCGCTGCGCGATCCCGTCGCGGGCTTCCGGCATCGCTACCGGGACAAGACCCTCGAGGTCATCCTCCCCAAGGCCGGGACGTAGGCCCGCAGTGCCGGCGAGCGCCGTGCTCGGCTGCGGCCGCCACCTGCCGCCGCGGACCGTCACCAGCGAGGAGCTGGCGGTCGACCTCGGTGGGACGGGGGCCGCCATCACCGAGCGCTCGGGCATCGCGCGCCGGCACCACGCCGAGCCGGGGCTCGGACCGTCCGACCTCGCGCGTGCGGCGTCGGCCGCCGCCCTCGAACACGCCGGCCTCGGACCCGAGGACGTCGACCTCATCGTCTTCGCCACCATGACGCCCGACATCGCGTTCCCGGGCTCGGGCTGCTTCCTCCAGCACAAGCTCGGCTGCCGGACGGTCGGCGCCCTCGACGTCCGTGCGCAGTGCGCGGGTTTCCTCTTCGCGCTGGTGACGGCCGATCGGTTCGTGCGCGCCGGCAAGGCGGATCGGGTGCTGGTCGCGGCCGCGGAGGTGCACTCGACGGCGCTCGACTACTCGCCGCGCGGCGCGGCCGTCACGCCGTGGTTCGGCGACGGGGCCGGCACGGTCGTGATCGGTGCCGCGGAGCGTCCCGCGCTGCTCGCCGTCGCGCTCCACAGCGATCCGACGGACCTCGAGCGGTTCTGGTGCGAGTTTCCGGCGAGCCGCCACCTCCCCGCGCGGATGACCGCCGAGGCCTTCCGCACCGGCCGGCACTTCTACCAGCTCGACGCCGATGCCCTGCGCCCGCAGGCCGAGGAGACGCTCGCGGGCATCACGCGGGACGTCCTCGAGCGCGCGGACGTCGGAGTGGATGAGGTGGCGCTCTTCCTCCTCCACTACCTCGACCCGCGGGCGGCGCACCGCGCGGCTGCGCGGTGCAAGCTGCCCGCCGAGCGCACGGTCGCGACGGCGGAGGCCGCCGGGCACATCGCCGCCGCCGGCATCCCGATCGCGCTCGCCGATGCCCTGGCCGACGGCCGCATCCGGCGCGGTGATCTCGTCTGCTGCGCGGCGTTCGGGGCGGGCATGTCGTCCGCCGGCGCCGTGCTCCGGATGTGAGAGGAGAGGCGATGAGCGAGGTCAATGCCCGCATCCTCGGCATCGGACGCCACCTCCCCGAACGGGTCGTCACCAACGAGGACCTGACCCGGCTGATGGACACGAGCGACGAGTGGATCCAGCAGCGGACGGGCATCCGCGAGCGCCGCTTCATCGAGACCAGCACCGGCCCCGCCGATCTGGCCGCGCATGCGTCCCGCGAGGCGCTCGCCGCGGCCGGCGTGAGGGCGGCCGACCTCGACCTCGTCCTCCTCGGCACGCTGTCGCCGGACGTCGACTTTCCGTCGAGCGCCTCGTTCCTCCAGCGGAACCTGGGCGTCCGGGGGATGCCCGTGATGGACGTCCGGAACCAGTGCTCGGGGTTCCTCTACATGCTCGCCACCGCGGACGCCTTCATCCGGACGGGCGGCGCGCGCTACGTGCTCGTCGTCGGTGCGGAGATCCACTCGACCGGCATCGATCTCTCGACCGCCGGTCGCGAGGTGGCCGTCATCTTCGGTGACGGGGCGAGCGCGGTCGTCCTCGGCCCCGAGCCCGACCGGCGCCGCGGTATCCTCTCGACGCACCTCCACAGCGAGGGCCGGTTCGCGGAGAAGCTCATGGTCGAGGCGCCGACCAGCCGCGTCCGGCCGCGAGTCACCGAGGAGATGCTCGACGACCCCGGGAGCCGGCTCTGGCCGCGGATGGAGGGGCGCTACGTCTTCAAGCACGCCGTGACGCGCTTCCCCGAGGTCATCCAGGAAGCGCTCGCCGCGAATGGTTACGGGCTCGCCGACCTGGATCTCCTGATCCCGCACCAGGCGAACCTCCGCATCAGCCAGCTCGTCGCGATGGGGCTCGAGCTTCCCGAGGAGAAGGTCTTCAACAACATCCAGCGCTACGGCAACACGACGGCGGCGTCCATCCCGCTGGCGCTCTACGAGGCGGTGGAGGCCGGGCGTGTGCGGCCCGGCGCGCTCGTCTGCCTCGCGGCCTTCGGGGCGGGGTTCACATGGGCGGCAGCGCTGCTACGCTGGTGAGTGGAGCCGGTTCCGCCATGGCCCTGCGCCACGACATTCCCCGGACGCACCTGCGCGACATGCGTCGCGAGGATCTGCCCGCGGTCCTCGACATCGAACGGCGGTCGTTCGCCCTGCCGTGGTCGCGCGCGTTCTTCGAGAAGGAGCTCGCGACCGCCTTCGCGCGGCTCGTGGTGGCCGAGGAGGACGCGGCGGGGGGGCAGTGGGTCGTCGGCTACACGTGCCGCTGGCGCGTGACCGACGAGGTCCACCTCCTGAACGTGGCGGTGCATCCGGAGCGCCGTGGTCTCGGTCACGGACGGATGCTGGTCGGCGCCGTCGTCGAGGAGGCGCGGCTCGCGGCGGCGCGTGCGATCTTCCTCGAGGTGCGCGCCGGGAACGTCGTCGCGCGGCGTCTCTACCGCCAGCTCGGCTTCAGGGATCTCGGGGTGCGTCGCGGCTACTACGGCCCCGGCCAGGACGCGATCGTGATGGAGCTCCGGCTGGACGGCCGGTGAGCGACGCGACCGGCGTCGACACGAGCGTCGCGGTCGGTGCGGTCCGGCTGCCGACCCCCGTCATCGCAGCCTCGGGGACGTTCGGGTACGGCACCGAGTTCGCAGGCCTCGTCGACCTGGCCGCCGTGGGCGCGATCGCGGTGAAGGGACTCTCACTCCGGCCTTCGACGGGAAAGCCGGCACCCCGACTGATCGAGACACCCGGTGGCATGCTGAACGCGATCGGCCTCCAGAACATCGGCGTCGAGGCGTTTCTCCGCGAGCGCCTGCCTGCGCTGCGCGCCGCCGGGGCGCGCATCGTGGCGAACTTCTGGGGCGACAGCGTGGAGGAGTTCGCGGAGTGCGCCGCGCGGCTCGACGGCGTGCCCGGCATCGTCGCGCTCGAGCTGAACGCGTCGAGCCCGAACCGGCCCGAGTGGGGCAGCATCCTCGCGACCGACCCGGCGGCGCTCGGGGCGATCGTCCGCGCCGTCCGTCCGCGCGTCCGCGGGCCGCTCTGGGTGAAGCTCTCCCCGAACGTGAGCGACGTGACGGTGGTCGGCCGCGCCGCCGCCGGCGAGGGCGCCGACGCGCTCTGCGCGATCAACACGCTGCGCGGCCTCGCGATCGACCTGGAGCGGCGCCGCCCGCGCCTCGCCAGCGGTGGTGGCGGCCTCTCGGGCCCCGCGACGAAGCCCGTCGCCCTCCGCATGGTCCACGACCTCGCACGCACGGTCGGGATCCCGGTGGTCGGCATCGGCGGCATCCGCACCGGCGAGGACGCCCTCGAGTTCCTCTGCTGCGGGGCCGCGGCCGTCCAGGTGGGCACTGCAACCTTCTACGACCCGACCGCCCCCGTCCGCATCGCCCGCGAGATCGCGCGCTGGTGCCGCGCGCACGGCGTCACGGCCGTCCGCGACATCATCGGGACTCTGCAACCGTGATGGGGAAGCGAGACTGCGGTCCGGGGGTGGCGGGGCCCCCGCGCCGGCTCCCGCTCGTCGGCAGGCGGGTGGCGCGTGGGGAGCTCGGCGGGCGTGCCTCCTCGAAGGTCGCCGGCGCGGGGGCCCCGCCACCCCCGGACCGGGACAGTTCCCGCGCCCTAACGGACCTCGACTTCGATATAGTCCGTGTCGGAGTCGCCGGCGCTGTCGGCTACCGAGAGATCGGCGCGGTACTTGCCGGCCTTCTCGTACGTGTGCTTCGGGTTCGCCTCGTTCGAGTCCGGCGTGCCGTCGCCGAAGGACCAGGTGTACTTGAGCGGCGGCGTCCCGCCCTCGACGTCGGCCTTGAACTCGACCGCGAGCGGCG
Organism: uncultured Binatia bacterium (SeqCode); assembly: GCA_964562865.1. GTDB lineage: Bacteria > Desulfobacterota > Binatia > DP-6 > DP-6 > CAZLYE01. The sequence continues at coordinate 7,533 of CAZLYE010000140.1, forward strand.
CGGAGCCCTCCTCGGGCGTCCCGTCGGCCCACGCGAGGAGCGGCGCGGGCTCCTCCTCGGTCTTGCCCTCCGCGCCGGGGGCGACGGTCGTGGTCGCGCCGCCGGCGGGCGCCGCGGCCACGGTCGTCGTCGTGTGCGAGGCCTCGCCCGGCCCGCCGCCGCCGCACCCGCTCAGGGTGAGGAGGAAGGACACGGCGAGCGTGGCTGAGCAGGCGAGAGCGCGCTTCATGCAAGGACCTCCCTGGTGGCGTCGTCCGGAGCGGGCGCGGATTCTCACAGACGACCCCCGAGCTGTCAATTCCGGGCGCGTGTCCCGGCGGTTCGCGCTCGCGGCGGCACTCCTCGCCGTCCTCGTGTTGCCGGAGCGGGCGAGGGCGGAGGGGACCGCCCGCGTCGGCGAGCTGCGCGTGCTCGTCGTCCTCGCGCAGTTCCCGGATCGTGCGCTCGCGAAGCAGCGCACGCACTTCACCGGCGGCCGCCACGGGCTCGTCGAGCGCCTGGTCGCCTACTATGCCGAGGTGTCGAGCGGCCGTCTCCGCATCGTGCCGACGGTGGGCGACGCGGTCGTGACGCTCCCGCGGCGGCGCGCGACGTACGTCCAGCGCCCCGACGCGATCGCCCGCGACGCCGCCGTCGCGTTCGCCGCGGCCGCGCAGACGCCCGGCGATCGCGAGGCGCTGGCGCATGCCGACGCGCTGATCGTCTTCTTCGCCGGGCCCGGACGCGAGTCGCACACGAGCAGCGGCGACCCGAACGATCCGTGGTCGAACTACACGCCGATCGCGCCCGCCGTCGAGATTCCGGGGCGGAAGCCGTTCGGCGACGCGTGCGTCATCGCCGAGAGCGAGGTGAAGCCGTTCAGCTCCTTCGGCGTCCTCTGCCACGAGTTCGGACATCTCCTCGGGCTGCCGGAGCTGTACGCGCCGGGTGGACGCCCGCAGGAGGGCATCGGCGTGTGGGGGCTCATGGGGCAGGGCACCTGGCTCCGGCGCGGCGAGCGTCCGCCGCAGCTCTGCGCGTGGTCGAAGCTGCAGCTCGGGTGGGTCGACGTGCAGACCATCGAGCAGACGACGCGGGGGATCGAGCTCCCCGCCGTCGAGCGCGAGCCGCGCGTCGTCAAGATCCCCGCCGTCCCGAGACGCCCGCAGGAGTACTACCTGCTCGAGAACCGCGCGCGGATCGGCGCCGACCGCAG